>CAZGEE010000091.1:5466-6778 GCA_964525035.1 uncultured Anaerolineales bacterium | reverse complement strand
CACCGTCAGAAGGTAGCGCGTGCGCGGTCCGGTTTGCCGCAGGGCCAGCACCGGCCCGCCGAGTGTTCCCGCGACAACGGACCAGGTCTCTCCGCCATCCTCACTGCGCAGCAGCCCGGACGGGGCGTCGGGGTTCGGATCACACGTCGCGAGGACGCTCTTCCCCCGTGCCCAGACGCCGCGATACCGGGGCATCTGCGGACCGACCGGCTCCCACCGGGCTCCGCCGTCGGTCGTCTTCAGCAGCGTGCCCGAGCTTCCGAAGGACCGGCCCAGGCCGATGCCCCCGGCGGCGTAGGCCACGCAGCGGGTCGCCATGGCCACGGCCGACAGGTGCGTCCGCACACCGGTCCGGCCGGGCGTCCAGGTCTTACCCCGGTCCACGGTCAGCAGCGCGAGCCCACCGTCCCCCACGGCCACGCCGAACCGCCCCTCGAAGGCCAGGGCGTTGACGGGGAATTCCTCCCGGGGAATCTCGGCGCGAGAGGAAGCGGCGCCAACGACCAACCCCAGGGCGATCCCGGCGATCCACGCCGCGCGAAATGTCTTGCCTCGGCCGGCGCGGGCCATCTGTTCGTCCTTTCCGCATCGTCATGACTCGTCGGCAGTCGAGTTATTCTAAGGGACCTCGTCGCTGCGAGGAATGCCAAAACGAGGCCCGGGCCTTTTTCGTTGACCCGTTGCGAGGCCGTTCGTATCGTGACGGCCGGGAGGAACCGTATGCCAAGGGAACCCGCGACGGCCCGCTATATCGCGGACGGCACATTTTCCTTGGAGGAGGCCAAAGAGGCCCTCTCCGGTGCGGGCGTGTACGTGGAGAGACCCTCCGGGGAGGCGAAGTTCGTGCCCGACGATCCGAGCTTCCCGACGACGTTTCTGCTTCCCGACGGCACGGTCGAGGTGGAACCGGACTCGGTCGATCCGAAGGCCCTGGCCGAGTACGTGGAACGATTGTCCTCGTGGCTGGGCGTTCCCCTGCAGCGCGTCGGCAAGTAGCCGGTTTGCTTCTTCGCAAGCGGATTCCGACGGAACGCATCGGGAGGAAATCTGTGAACGAGACGGACCGACATTCCGGGCCGGCCAGGCGATCACTCTCGATACTCGTCGCGCTCGATCTGCAGGAGCGGCTGCTGCCGGTAATCGCGGAGCACGACCAGGTGGTCAAGTTCGCCGGGCGGACCCTCCGGGCCGCCGACATCCTGGTGCCGAAGCACGTGGCGGCGGTTGTCATCACCGGCGGGGACGGCATCGAGGAGGGCGCCTACGACCTGTATTATGACGGCTCGCGGCTGAAGTGGTTCCGCACGAAACG
>CAZGEE010000091.1:0-5456 GCA_964525035.1 uncultured Anaerolineales bacterium | reverse complement strand
CATCCTGGGCGTGCCCGTGGTGGCGACCGAGCAGTATCCCAAGGGTCTGGGCCGGACGGTCGAACCGATTCGGGCTCTGCTGGACGCCGACGGCATCCGGGAGAAACTGAGCTTCGGGTGCTGCGGAATCGAGGGTTTCGTGGACGAGCTATGGGGCCTCGGACGGTCGCAGGTGGTCGTGGTGGGGATCGAGGCTCACGTGTGCGTGCAGCAGACGGTGCTGGGCCTGCTCGCGGCGGGGTTCGAGGTGTACGTGTGCGCCGACGCGGTCTCGAGCCGCCGGCCGCTGGACCGCTGGGCGGCGCTGGACCGCCTGCGGCAGGCCGGGGCGGTGGTCACCACCACCGAGGCGGTGACCTTCGAGTGGCTGGAGGTGGCCGGCACGGCGGAGTTCAAAGACGTGGCCCCCATCGTCAGGGAACCGTAAGGGAGCGCAAGGCATGGCCTTTCCGACGGAACGGCCGAGACGTCTTCGAGACCACCCCGTGCTGCGCGAGATGACGGCGGAGACCCGGGTCCGGCCGGAGGACCTCATCATGCCGCTTTTCGTCCGCGAGGGCGGCGGCGAGAAACGGCCCATCGCCAGCATGCCGGGGCAGTTCCAGTTGACCTTGGACCACCTGGCCGAGGCGGGCCGGGACGTGGCCGAGGCCGGGGTGCCGGCGGTGCTTCTTTTCGGCATTCCGGACCGGAAGGACGCGGTTGCTTCGAGCGGGGTGGACCCGGGAGGGGTCATTCCGCGCGCGGTCCGGGCGCTGAAGGAGGCGGTGCCGGAGCTGGTGGTTATCACGGACGTCTGTCTGTGCGAGTACACGGACCACGGTCACTGCGGGGTGCCGGTGGAGCGCGTCGGTCGGACGGTGATCGACAACGACCGGACGCTGGAGATTCTGGCGGAGATGGCGGTGGTGCACGCGCGGGCGGGGGCGGACGTGGTGGCGCCGAGCGACATGATGGACGGGCGCGTGGGGGCCGTCCGCCGGGCCCTCGACGGCGCGTCGCTCGAGCACGTGCCGATTCTTTCCTACGCGGCGAAGTACGCGTCGAGCTTCTACGGTCCGTTCCGCGAGGCGGCCGAGAGCCCGCCCCGGTTCGGCGACCGGCGGGGCTACCAGATGGACCCGCGGAACGGGGACGAGGCCCTGCGCGAGGTGGCGCTGGACCTCGAGGAAGGGGCCGACCTGGTGATGGTCAAGCCGGCCATGCCCTACCTGGACGTGGTCCGCCGGGTGAAGGAGGCGTTCGAGGTCCCCGTGGCGGCGTACCAGGTGAGCGGCGAGTACGCGATGATCAAGGCGGCCGCGGAGCGGGGCTTCCTGGACGAGCGGGCGGTGGTGGTCGAGACGCTGACGGCCATCCGCCGGGCGGGGGCGGACCTCGTGATTACCTACTTCGCGGTGACGGCGGCGCGGGAGTTGCTCGAATAAATTTCCCTTCCAAATGCTTTGCCGGGCTTGCTTTGTTGACTTCCGCCGGGCCCGGCGTTATCTTGGCAATTTGCGGCTGGCAGGGTCCATGCGAGCCGTCATGCCACGGTAGGCAAGCAGGGGGCGATCTCCATAGGCACCCATGGAGGGGTGCGCCGCAAGGGAGCGCGGCGCTTATGGCCCGTGAGGGTTGCGATGCGGGTATTGATGCTCGGCTGGGAATTTCCGCCCTTTATCAGCGGAGGGCTCGGCACGGCCTGTTACGGCCTGACCCGGGCGATGAGCGAGGACGGGATCGAGGTCGTCTTCGTTCTGCCCCGGGCGGTGCGCTCCGACTGCTCCACGCACGTGCGTCTGGTGGCTCCGCAGCCACCGGGACGACGGACGGCCCACGAGCCCGCGGGGGAGAGCCGGACCGTCGAAGGGTATCGCGTCCACGAGCTGGAGAACGTGACCTTCGTCCCGGTGCCCGTGGTGGCGCGCCCGTACGACACGGAGGCATCCTACGCGGAACGCGTGGAACGGGCGGCTCGCCTGGAACGGCCCCGGGAGACCCACCTGGCCGAGGTGACGCACCTGGAAGCGGGAGAGGGCGGCCCGGATAAAGCGGCGTTTGGTGAGGCCGGGCAGTACGGGCGCGACCTGCTGACCGAGGTGCACCGGTATGCCCGGCTGCTCCTCGAGTATGCTCCCCGGATCGATTTCGACGTGATCCACGCGCACGACTGGATGACCTACCCGGCGGCGCTGGCGGCCAAGAGCGCAACGGGGAAGCCGCTCGTCGCGCACGTGCACAGCACGGAGTTCGACCGGAGCGGCGAGCACATCAACCAGCGGGTGTACGACATCGAGCGGGCCGGGCTGCACGGGGCCGATCACGTCATCTGCGTCAGCAACCTGACGAGGAATATCTGCCGATCGCGCTATGGGTTGGCCCCTTCGCGGATGACGGTGGTCTACAACGCGGTGCAGATCCAGAACTCCATGGTCCGGGAAGGCCCCGTGAGTTTCCGGAAGGGGGAGCACCTGGTCCTGTTCCTGGGCCGGATCACGATGCAGAAGGGTCCGGAGTACTTCGTGGCCGCGGCGAAGAAGGTCCTGGAGAAGGAGCAGAACGTCAAGTTCGTCATGGCCGGCAACGGGGACATGTTCCAGCGGGTCATCGAGCTGGCGGCCGGGATGGGCATCGGCCACAAGATCCTTTTCACCGGGTTCCTCCGCGGGGACGACGTCCAGAAGATTTTCCGCATGGCCGATCTGTTCGTCATGCCGAGCGTCAGCGAGCCGTTCGGCCTGGTCCCGCTGGAGGCGATGAGCCAGAACGTGCCGGTCATCATCAGCAAGCAGAGCGGGGTCAGCGAGGTCATCAGCCACGTGCTGAAGGTCGACTTCTGGGACATCAACGAGATGGCGAACAAGATCATCGCGGTCCTTCGGCACGCCCCGTTGCGGGAAACCCTTCGGAAGCACGCCGATTTCGAGGTGCGCAAGTTCTCGTGGGGCGACTCCGCCCGGGCCTGCGAACGCGTGTATCAGCAAGTGGGGAACGGCAGCGGCTGACGGGGCGCGCCGCCCGGGCCTCGGAGGGACGCCAGCACCTATGGCATCGGTTTGTTTCTACTTCCAGGTTCACCAACCCTACCGCCTGCGGCGGTACTCGGTGTTCGACTCCGACCCGTTCTACTTCGACGAGTACAAGAATGCCGAGATCTGCCGCAAGGTCGCCACCAAGTGCTACCTGCCGGCCAACCGCCTCGTGCTGGACCTGATCCGGCGCTACGAGGGCCGCTTCCGCGTGGCCTACTCGGTGACCGGCGTGGCGGTGGACCAGTTCGCGGAATACTGCCCGGAGGTGATCGACTCGTTCCGCGAGCTGGCCGCCACCGGCGCGGTCGAGTTCCTGGCCGAGACCTTCTACCACTCGCTGGCCTTCCTCTACAGCCGCGACGAGTTTCACGAGCAGGTGGACGCCCACGCCGCGAAGATGGAGGAAATGTTCGGCTCGCGGCCCCGGGTGTTCCGCAATACCGAGCTGATCTACAACAACGACCTGGCCCATTACGTCGAGGGCATGGGCTACCAGGCGATCCTGGCGGAAGGGGCCGACCACGTCCTGGGCTACCGGAGTCCGAACTTCATCTACGTTCCGCACGGCAGCGAGCGGATCAGGCTGCTGCTGAAGAACTACCGGCTGAGCGACGACATCGCGTTCCGGTTCTCGAACCGCCAGTGGAACGAATGGCCCCTGACGGCGGAGAAGTTCGCTAACTGGGTCAACCAGGTCAACGGCAACGGCTACGTGGTCAACCTGTTCATGGACTACGAGACCCTGGGCGAGCACCAGTGGGAGGACACCGGCATCTTCCGGTTCCTGCGGAAGCTGCCGGAGCTGCTGTTCCAGTACCCGGACAACAACTTCCTCACGGTGGGCGAGGCCGCGCAGGCCTACGAGCCGTCCGCCTCGCTCGACGTCCCGCACATGGTCTCCTGGGCCGACATCGAGCGCGACCTGTCGGCCTGGCTCGGTAACGCCATGCAGTCGAACGCCCTGCAGGAGCTCTACCGGCTCGAGAAGCAGATCAAGGACCACGGCGACCCGCAGCTTCTGCACGACTGGCGCCGCCTTCAGACCAGCGACCACTTCTATTACATGTGCACCAAGTGGTTCGCCGACGGCGACGTCCACAAGTACTTCAACCCCTACGAGTCCCCGTACGACTCGTACATCAACTTCATGAACATCCTGGACAACCTCCGCCAGCGGCTCCGGAGCTGACCGGCCCGGGCGGCGGGGCGAACGATCCTGTCTTGTCGTCTTCTCCCGGCGACCGTATACTCGGGACCTCGCAAGGTGACCCGCTCTCTGCCCGGGCAAAGAAGGGGCTGACGCGCATGTGGACCTACGTGGCCGGTGAAGGCATCCTGCGCGATCTCGACCGCTCACTCGGGTGCGAGTACCTCCTGACCAACGGCCTGGGGGGCTACGCGGGCTCGTCCATCCTCGGGTGCAACACCCGCCGGTACCACGGTCTCCTGGTGGCCGCGCTCCGTCCCCCGCTCGACCGGTGGGTGTTCCTCTCGCACCTGGACGAGTGCCTCGTGATGCCCGACGGCGAGCACTACCTCAATACCACCGAGTATCGCGACGGGTTCTACCCGGACGGCTTCCGGCACCTGACGGAGTTCCGCCTCGATCCGCTCCCCCTCTGGCGGTGGCGCGTCGGGGACACGGAGGTGACGCGGCGGGTCATCCTGTGCCACGGGAAAGACTGCACCCTGGTGAGCTACAAGGTGACCGGCGCTCCCGCGGGAGCCCGATTGACCCTGTCGCCCTTCGTGGCCCTGCGAAGCTTTCATGAGCTTGCGCGGCAGCACGAGCGCCGCGGCATCGTGCCGAGCGACGCGGGTCGCGGATTTCGCGTCGCCGTCAGCGACCAGGTGACCCTCTTCCTCCATTTCGACGCGGGCACGGTGCATGCCGAGCCGATCTGGTACAACGGTGTGCACCACCGCGTGGACGAGGACCGCGGGCAGGGCGGCGTGGAGGACCTGCTGCGCGTCGGCACGGTCGCGGTGGACCTTGATCGCCACGCGGAGGTGACCCTCTTGGCGACTCTCGACCCGTCGGACGTCCCGGCCGGGGCCGACGAGGCGCAGCGCGCCGAACGGGATCGGCGGGACGAATTGCTCGCACGCGCCGGGCCGCGCGACGTCCGCGAGCGGGCGCTGGTCGTCGCGGCCGACCAGTTCATCGTCCAGCGGCGACACGACGGGGGACAGCTCGTGAGCATCCTCGCCGGGTACCCCTGGTTCGCCGACTGGGGGCGCGACACGATGGTCGCCCTGCCGGGGCTCTGCCTGGCGACCGGCCGGCCGGAGCCGGCCCGTCGCGTACTCCGCCTGTGGGCGGGGCTTGTTGGCGGGGGGATGCTGCCGAACCGCTTCGAGGACGACAACGCGAGGGCGTCCTACAACTCGGTCGACTCGGCCCTGTGGTTCGTCCAGGCGTGCGCGGCGCTCGTGCGGGCC
>CAZGEE010000090.1:4003-6825 GCA_964525035.1 uncultured Anaerolineales bacterium | reverse complement strand
ACATCCGAGAGACCGGCCACCTGCTGGGCCAACGCGCCCGCGGGGTGCTGACCAGCCGAGTGGCCGTCAGGGACGGCGCCCGGGCAGAGGTCTACAACAAGCTCATCGCGTCGGCACCGCACGCCCGCGGGCACGTCGACTGCCGGGAGATCATCCGAGGCGGCGGCGGCGCCCACGCCGTGCCCATCGTCCAGGTCAGCCACCCCAAAGCACACGTGACCCACGAGGCGGCGCTGGGATCCGTCGACACAAAACAACTGGAAACCCTGATGGCCCGGGGGCTGACCGAGGACGAGGCCTCAAACCTGATCATCGAAGGCCTGCTGAGCTGACCGCCGCCCCGGAGGCTCCAACTGCCCGCCGGCGGCTCGCGGCCGGCCTCGAGGCCACCACGGCAGCCGGATCCCTCCCCCCAACACTACCTATGCGATGGCGTGCCTGGCCACCCACTGCGGTGTCGCTCGCTGGGCGTCGTCCATGAAGTGCCACGGGTCCAGCAGCAGGGGACCGGGGTGGGCCTTTAATTCGCCGTCGCCGAACCTTCTGTAGTACGTCCTCCAGATTCCTCCGCAGATGAACCCGTACCTGCAATCCCGGCAAGCCGGCGGGCGGCATTTCTTCAGGCGGCTGTTGGCCTCCAGGATGGCGGCATGACGGTACTGCTGCAAGCCCCGGCCCGCCCAGACGCCCTTGCCGGGAAGGACAGCCGCCCCGTAGGCCAGGCCGGCCAGCCACTTCCTGTGGGGTTCGCGCACCCAGGCGCGGCGGTAGTAGTTCCATTCGTCCTGGTCGTAGTGAACCTGATGCACGTTCTGGATGTGGGAGACGTAGTCCGGCATGACGCAGAAGGGCATGTATCGGATCGTCAGCTTCGGGAAGAGCTCTTCGTACTCGTCAACGACGCCGGAGAGCACCCTGGCTGCATCGGCGTAACGGACGAAGTTCGCCTCGTCACCGTCGCCGGCCTGCTCAATGGGATTGAACATGATGAAGTTGACCGTCCGGACGCCCAGAGAGGCCAGCAGCTTGGCCCGCTGGGGCACATCGGGGAGGTTCTCGCCCGTGACAACGGAGTTGCACCGGACCCGCACGCCCAGGTTGAGGGCATGTTTAACGGCCCGAAGGAGCCGGCGGTAACTGCCCCGCCGGCCGGTGACCCCATCGTGCATTTCCGCCGTGGAGCCCTGCAATGAAAACAGGAACTCGCCCAGGCCCGCATTCACAAGCTCCTCGAGGAGCCCGCGATCGGAAAGACGAACGCCGTTGGTGATGATGCTCACCAGCCGAAATCCGAGCGTGCTGCCGGCATAGTCCACCAGTTCCGCCAGGTCTCGGCGGATCGTCGGCTCCCCCCCGGTGAAATCCAGGACCTCCATTCCCCAGCGGCGATGTTCGCGCAGGATGCTCTTGCATTCCTCCGTGGTGAGATCCTTGTCGCGATTCCTAGCCGCGACGTCCTTCTGGTAGTAGCAGAAGTGGCACTTCATGTTGCAGGAGTGTCCCATGTTCAGGTCGATCCGTCGGGTGATTGGCTCACACGCTGTTGCTATCATCTCTCTTCCTCTGCACCGACGGCGACCTCCGCTGCCCCCTGATCAGACTTGCCGGACGCCGCGCCGACAAGTTCCTCGTCGAGGTCCACCTTCGTCCGCCTCTTCGGCTCGCCGTCTTGCTGGGAACGTTCGTCGGCCTTGGCCTTCAGCTCCATCTCGAGTATGGCCTGACGCTGCGCCAACTGCCGGATCTGCTCGGACTGCCTGCTGATCACCGTCGAGAAGTGCATCGCGATCATGGCCATGAACAGGAAGCAAGCCAGCAGGACGACCGTCAAGTAGCTGACATGGAGGACATCCTCGAGCCACAACACGATCTCGGGAAAGGACGCGAGCGTGAGCAGGACCGCCCCTGTGAAGATCCACAGCATGGCGTACTCCTCGCGCAGCTTCCTGCGCCGGATCAGTTCGACCGCCACCAGGGCCACCAGCAGCGCCAGAGCCAAAGGCACGAGACGTCGCGAGATCGGCGTGTCGACTGCCAGTGCGACCGGCATGGTCTGTCATCCTCCTTCCGTAGAGGCCGTCGCCGACCACATCGGCAGCTTGCGCTCCATGCGGTCGATGACTACCGCAACGCACACCCGCAGCATGTGCAGGAATCCCACGAAGTTCCCGATGCTGCTGCCATCCGCGCCCCGCATGCGCGCCGGACACTCCGCAATGCGCAGGCCGTGACGAGCGGCTATCGCCAAGGCCTCCACCGTGTCGCCCAGATACGACTGGGGGTAATGCTGTGCGAAAAAGCCCACCGCCCTTCGAGACAGCGCGCGGAAGCCGCTGGTCGGGTCCGTGACCCGCTGGCCCGTCACAAAACGGATCAGCCCGACCAGGACGCGCGAGCCGATCCAGCGGGCGGGGCAAAAGCGGTACTGTCTGTTGCCCAACAGGCGCGAACCGATCACCAGGTCGCTGCCGCTTCGGACAAGCGCGTCCACCAGCCTCGGGATCTGGTCGGCTCGGTGCTGGCCGTCACCGTCGAACTGGACGGCCACGTCGTAGCCGTTCTCATAGCCCCACAGGTAGCCCGTCTGCATCGCCCCGCCCACGCCCAGGTTGAACGGCAGGGACAGAACCCTGGCGCCGGACCGTCGGGCGACGGCGGCCGTGTTGTCCGCCGAGCCGTCGTCCACCACCAGCACGTCGTACTCGGGCACGTGCGTGTTCAACGAGCGAAGCACCAACGCGATCTTTCTCGCCTCGTTGTACGCCGGGACAATGACCAGTGCCGTTGCGGACGCCCGGCCCCGGAGACGGCACGGCCGGTAC
>CAZGEE010000090.1:3023-3993 GCA_964525035.1 uncultured Anaerolineales bacterium | reverse complement strand
AGAAGTGCCCTGCCAAGCTCAACAGTGCCGGATGGAACGTCCTGCCTGTCGCGCCGCTGCACGCCCCAGGCGGCTGGCTGGAAGCCGACGGCGATGTTCAATGGATTACGCCCCTCTGGACTGCCCGGCCCGCGCCACCGGCGGGTCCGTCCGCCACGTGCCCCAGCCGGCTCCGGCCTAAACCCCGCTGGCGCCCCACCCCGCTCGCAAGGTCCAATCGCACCGGAACATATGGGCTTCCGGGCCCGATGTCAAACGTTTTCTCCAGCGGCGGCAATCCCCCCGAGCCGGCCGGTCCCACGCCCGGGCTTAACGCTAACGCCCTGGCATAGCAGGCCTTACGAAGATCTGCGGCCCGGCCCGCGTTCCGGCTACCGCCGACCACGTACATGGTTACAATCGTCTTCGCGGTAATGGCTTACAGCCCCACAAACGGTCTTGCCCCAGCGAGGACCGGCCCGCTCCACTCGGAAGAAAAGCCCGCAGAACGTGGCCCCTGTTGGTTCGGCCGGCGCGTAATATCGTGAAAGCAGCGAGGCTTATCGCTTCCAGCGCAAGGCCGCAGCACTGGGGGCAGCAACTGAGGGAATCGACGGTGGCGCCCGGCCGCCGCCGGGGTATGCCGATTTCCATCTCGGTCTGCCATCGCTGGCCGGAGCTCCTCAGGCGGGTCCGCTCGGACAGCGCAACCTTCCGTGCCGGCTTCTGGTAGTGCTAGTGCCCTACCATCTACTGTTTCGGGCCGGATGGTGCAAGTCCTTTCTAGGAAATTTGTGATTTTTGTGAACCCGGGCCCCTCGGACGAGTCCTGTCCCCTGCTTGGTCCCGCCACTCGGCCGGGGCGGATCGGTAGGCCCATCGCAGCAAGGGCCCTCAAGACCCGGAAATCGTGGGCGTGCGGAGGCAAGCCCCTAGGGCGGGCTTACCCCGGGGAGGTGCCCGGAGTCCGGACCGCCCGCCCCTTGGCGGG
>CAZGEE010000090.1:1314-3013 GCA_964525035.1 uncultured Anaerolineales bacterium | reverse complement strand
TCCCGCGTGAACTTCCACGCGTTGCCCAGGAGATTCTCCAACGCCACCCGGACGCCCTTGGCCAAGCGGAGATACTCGATGAAATCGTCGGGGTATCCCGCAGCGGTGCCGAGCTTTTCGGCGGCAAAGATCCTGTCCTTGGGAACCAGGACGAAGCCGATGGAAACCTTTCGCAGCACCGCTTCGATCCGCTCGGTCGTCTCGGCGGCGAAGAGATGGTCCAGCAGCCGCAGGAAGTCGGGGCGGTCCCACACCGCGGTACACCCGGCGTGGTACGGAATCGGATGCGTCGGACTGAGCACCCGTTCGCCCGGCTCGGCATGGGCCTGGAGGTAGTCGGTGCAGGCCACGGCGTCGGGGGTGGCCCGGCGGCGCTGATAGACGTATCCCGCCACGGCGACGAGCTGCACCGCGCAGAGGATTAGGATGGCGGCCTTCCAATGCCTTGCCAGCTCAACCACGCGCACCGCTATGGGCACGGCGACGACGGGGATGATCGGGACGTAGTACCGCACGCTGCACGAGGCGGCCCGGCCGCCCTTCGTGACGGCGATCCACGACAGGACGTACAAGCCGGACCCGAGCAGCATCGCCAGGTCCCCCCGCCTCGGCTTGCCGGCTGCGACCATCCCCAGGCACACCAGCAGCCCTGCCGGCCAGACCACCCCCAGGAACTGCGGGATGCGGATCGGAAACCGGGACGCATCCGAGTAGACGTAGAGGCCGTAGTGCCGCTTCCCGGCGGGCCGGTGGCCGGTGATCGCCGCAGGGGCCTCGGGGGCGACGATCGCAGCAGCAGGCCCTCGGCGGACGACGGCCTGCTGCGGCTGCGGCCCTTCCAGGGATGAAGCCTCGGCGGATTGATCGGCCGCGGCGAGGACCCAGTCCTCCGTGCCCCTGGAGGGCTGCAAGTGCATGTTCTCGGGCAGGAGCAGCTCGCCGACCTCCCGCACGTCGCCGAGCCGGCGTCCCCGCCCGTCGCCGGGGCGCCGCGGGATCGTCATCAACGGGGCGTCCTTCGGCATCAGCGCCCAGTTGCTGATCGTCCCGAACTCGCGTTGGCGGAACCACAGGTCCGGCAGCACGACCAAGGCCCCCGTCACGGAGACCGCCAGGACGGCGGCGGCCATCCCGGCCGCCCGAGGGCGGCGTCGTGCAGCCGTCAGGCCTGCCCACGCGGGACGAAACCATGAGAACAACACGACCAAGGCGGCCGACGGCGCCACACACGCCATGTTCCGCTTGAGCATGAAGCCCAGCCCGAGGACCAGACCGAGGAGGATGTATCGCCTGCGGAGGCCGAGCCATATCGCCCACGGCATGGCCGCGGCGATGGCCAGGTCCAGTTGAAACAGCACCCCAAACGCCAGGATGACCGGCGTAGAGGCCGTGATGATCGCAGCCCACCTGCCGGCGCCCGGACCGCAAAACTGCTTGCCCAGCACGTAGGCGCCCGCGACCGCCAGGGCCAGGAAGACCGCCTGCACGGCTTGGGCGCTCCATTGAGGCGGCGCCGCCAGAAACCGACAGAGCGTCACCGCCGACGCGCCCCAGAGGGGGGCCTGCTCGAAGACGCGGTAGCCGTTGTACTCCGGGATGGAATGCAGCCGCGCGGAGTACAGGGGCCGATGGCCCAGCCGAAGCCATTCGTTCACGAAGTCGTAATGATATACCTCGTCGCCGAGCGAGGGGATCGTCG
>CAZGEE010000090.1:0-1304 GCA_964525035.1 uncultured Anaerolineales bacterium | reverse complement strand
ACGCACCCGGGGCCGCCGGCGGGGGCGGAATGAAGAGCCCGACCGCCAGGACCACCGACGCCGGGACGATCACGGTCCCCAGAGCCATCCATCGAGCCATCCGGTCACGATTCATGTCAGCGGGCTCCCCTTCGACACGATGCGATTCTGCGCTGGCGCCGGCCGCCGACCACGCCGGCCGCGCTCCGCCGACTCAAGACACATGGCCAGTGCCCCTGCGAAGCATCCCCACACAGAACCCCGCCGTCCGGGCGAAGGCCCGCAGGAACATGACGGGGACGTGCAGCATAACCGATGCCCTGCCGCTGAGCCGCACCATCCTCACGGCGGTGGGAACCTGAACCGCCAGAAGCAGCCCGAGCGTTCCGAGAAGCGCCCAGACCATCCCGTCCACCCAGACCAGCGCCGCCGAGACGAC
Source organism: uncultured Anaerolineales bacterium (assembly GCA_964525035.1). Classification (GTDB taxonomy): domain Bacteria; phylum Planctomycetota; class Phycisphaerae; order FEN-1346; family JAACEH01; genus CAZGEE01. The sequence continues at coordinate 886 of CAZGEE010000090.1, read as the reverse complement.
GCTCAGTCCGGCCAGGGCGCACTCGAGCGGATCCTTGACCGTCGTATAGTCGTCGCCCAGGACGTACCGGCGGTGCCTGCGATAGAGCTTGGCCCGAAAGTAGCCGTGCCGGTACTGCTCCCGCAGGTACTTGCCGAGACGGCGCGTGTGGTGATGCCCGACCGTCGCCTCCGGCACCCACCGCAGCTCGTAGCCCAGCGAGGAGATCCGGTAGCTCAGGTCGTTGTCCTCGCCGCTCGCGGTGAGGTAGGTCTCGTCGAATCCGCCGACGGCTTCCAGCACGTCGCGGCGGACGGCCAGATTGTACGAGCCCAGCGCGCGGACGCGGCTTCCGAACCGTCGATGCCGGGTGATGATCTCCCAGTGGATGCCGGCGGGGACCACGCCGTCGTTGGCCATCGTGTAGCTGCCCCCGCAGGCGCCGACTCGCTCCTCGCCGAACGGCGCGATCAGCCGCTCCGCCCAGTGCGGATCCGGCACACAGTCGGAATCGGTGAACAGCACGTACCGACCCCTGGCCGCCCGGAACCCCGTGTTCCGGCTGCTCGCGGGCCCGCCGTTGGGCTGAGAGACACACCGCGCGCCGCACCCCCTGGCCACACTGGCCGTTTCGTCCGTCGAGCCGTCGTCCACCACGATCACTTCGGACGCACCCGGCAGGCCGAGCTGGTTCATGGCGGCCGTCACGCCGTCGGCGATAGTCCGTGCGGCGTTGTACGCGGGTATGACGATCGAGACGCAAACGCCGGGCGCCCCCGCCAGGCGAGTGTGTTCGGCCTGCTCGGAGTTGGTCTGCAAGGTGGTGTCCGTCCGTGGCTGTCCCAAGCCCTAGGGCCGAAGCCCTCCGACTGCGCGCCGAGCCCCTGGGGCGCCGGCCGACCCGAGG
>CAZGEE010000089.1:0-6865 GCA_964525035.1 uncultured Anaerolineales bacterium | reverse complement strand
AGGAGCATAGTGATGGCTTCCAGAGCAGGCAAGGAGCGGACGGTCACGTTCAAGGTGGACGCGTCGCTGGCCGACGCGATGGAGCGGTTGCCCAACCGGTCGGCCTTCATCCGCGAGGCGGTCCTCGGGGCGCTGGACAATGCGTGCCCGCTGTGCCAGGGCACCGGCGTGCTTTCGCCGAACCAGAAGAAACACTGGGAGGCATTGGCCCCGGACCACGCCGTCGAGCCGTGCCGAACGTGCCGGGAGCCGCGCCTGGTGTGCTCGCGGCGAAGCGGCAAACGGTCGTCGCGTTCCCGGAAGCGGGCGTAAGGCCGCGGTCGGAAACCCGGATCGGCTCACGTGGCTTGGAGGCTGGAGGGGACATCATGTTGCGAACCATCGGCACTGAACTGCGCACGCATGCCCCGTTCACGCTGACGGGTGCGGCCACGGGCGTGGGGGTCGCGCTGGTGTTCGTCTACGGCGGGGTGCCGCGGACCGTCTCGGAGGTGCTGTTCGCCGGGCTCCATCCGTTTCACGTGTTCCTGAGCGCGCTGGTGACGGCCGGGATGTACCGCCTTCACGGCGGTGGCAAGCTGTGGGTGACGATCCTGATCGGCTACTTCGGCTCGATCGGTATCGCGACGCTGAGCGACAGCCTGATTCCGTACCTGGGCGAGTGGCTGCTGGACCTGCCGGCGCGGCATCCGCACCTCGGATTCATCGAGCGGTGGTACCTGGTGAACCCGCTGGCGGCGGCCGGCATCCTGGTGGCATACCTGCGGCCGCGGACTCGCTTCCCGCATTCCGGCCACGTGCTGTTGAGCACGTGGGCGTCGCTGTTTCACATGATCATGGCGCTGGGAGAGGAGTTCACCATCTGGACCATGGGGTGGATGGTGGTCTTCCTGTTCCTGGCGGTCTGGATTCCCTGCTGCGTGAGCGACATCGTATTTCCGCTGTTGTTCACCGGCGAGGTCCACCCGGAGCACCCCGGGCACGGCGGCCGCGCCCCCGCGCACTGACCGGCCCTTTCGGCGGGCCGCCCGTCGCGGGGTCAGTCCGCCTCCTCCTCGTACCGTTTCATCGCGGCCAGCTCGCGCGGCAGGTGGACCCGGGCGGGTTCCCAGTTGATCCATTCTCCGCTCAGGTACCCCTCATAGCCGGCGTCGCGGAGCAGGTGAACCGCGCGCCGGTGGTCGATGTCGCCGGTGCCGATCGGCCGCAGCTCCAGCGCGTTCGGGTCGGCCGTGCCGTCGTGGAAGTGGACGTGATGGATCCACGGCTGCAGGGCGCGGAAGGCCTCGTCCATGGTGCTGCCACCTGTGCGGACCGGGTGCATGATGTCCCAGTTGACGGCCAGGGCCGGGTCGTCCACCGCGCGCATCACGGCGGCGACGTGGTCGGGGTCGGTCCAGTCGTCGTGGGTTTCCATGCAGACCCGGACGCCGCGCTCCCGGGCCGGTTCGGCAAGTCGGCGCAGCGCCGAGGCCACCTGTTCGATGGCCTGGTCGCGGTCGAGGCCGGGGCCGAGCTTGCCCCCGAAGACGCGAATGGAGGGCGCGCCGAGGTCGCCGGCCAGGTCGATGGCCCGGCGAGCGTCCTCGATCATCTCGTCCGCGGTGGCCGGGTCGGCGAACCGGCAGCTCGTGGCAATGCAGCAGAGGGCCACGCGCGCGTCCTCGGCCTGTCGGCGGATGGCGTCGCGGTCCGAGGCGGACGCCCCGGTCTCCACGCCGTGGGCGTGTCCGCTGCCGGCGCGCGGTTCCACGCCGTCGAAGCCGAACTCACGGGCCAGCGAAAGCATCTCCGCGAGGTCGGCCTCGGGACAAGAGAAACTCATGAAGGCGTACTTCATGGCAAAGGGCCTTTCCTGAAGAAGGTCGGTCAACGAATCTCCACCGCCTCGCCCGACTCGGCCGAGGCGATGATCGCGTCGGTGATCTGCTGGACCACCAGCGATCGCTCCAGGCTGGTGTCGGGCTGGCGACCTTCGCGCACGGCGTCGGCGAAGTCCTCCAGCACCCGGTCGGCATAGGAACCGCCGAACGATTCGTCACCCTGCCAGATGACGCGGCTCATTACCCCCTCGTCGGTCAAGGTATCGTCGTGCACGATCTGCTTGTTCTCGCCGGGGACCATCCGCATGCGGACCGAGCCGCGCTCGCCCACGATCTGCCAGGCCTCGTCGGCCGCGGCGGGCATGTACTCGCCCCGTTCCAGGCTCAGCACCGCGCCGCCCTCGCAAAGGACCAGAGCCGCGTAGTAGGTCTCGGCGTCGGAGCCGGGCGCGACGTGCGATTCGAACTGCGGCGGAACCGTCCAGGCCCGGGCCAGCACGGTCCGGGGCACCAGTTGCCAGCCGACCAGGCCGAGCAGGTAGTCCAGGTCGTAGCAGCCCCAGTTGAAGAGGATGCCGCCGCCGTTGAGGTCCTTCCTGAGCCGCCATTCCGGCCGAGGCCGATCGGGCTTCTTGCCGCACGGCTGAAGGTGGCGGGCCCGTAGGAGCCGAAGCGGGCCGAGCGGTTCGTCGGCCAGGAATGTTCGCAGTGTCCGGGCGTGGTCGAAGTGACGGAAGCGGTTCGAGCAGCACCCGGCCGTCAGTCGTCCGCGGGCGGCGATCATCTGCCGCACCTCGTCCGCGCTGCACGCCACGGGTTTCTCGGTCAGGACGTGTTTGCCGGCCTCGAACGCCGCGAGGGCCAGCTCGGTGCGGTGGGTCGCCGGCAGGGCGAGGATGACGGCGTCCACGTCCGGGTCTTCGATGAGTTCCCGGCCTTCGCCGTAGAGGCGCTCGACGGCGAACCGGTCCGCGGCCGCCCGCGCTCGCTCGGGTATGAGGTCGGCCACGGCCACGGCCTGCGCCCCGTCCACGTTCGCTATCGACTGGAGATGGCGGGGGCCCATCACACCGCACCCGATGACGCCGAATCGCACGCTTCCTGCCATGAGAGTCCTTTCCAATGGAAGCCGGCACCGAACGCATCCGGTCCGGGCCCTGTTCTCCGCCGAGTTTGATTATGGGGAAGGGCAACCCCGCCGTCCAGCGGGAAAAGGTGGCGCCCCCGTCCGGAGCTGAAACCGGCGGCGCAACGGATGGGGCTGGTCGTATTATAATAAACGGCGACTCCTCGCGGGCCGAACGAGGTTTGCAGTCCGGGCGGGTTCCGCTACACTGAGGTGTTACCGGAAAGGACCCCGAGGCGATGAGGCACTACCTTTTATGGTCGATCGCGCTGGCGGTTGCGGCCGCAGCGACCTCCGCGTATGGGCAGGAGGAGACGTTCACCGTCTACTCCGACGAACTGTCCGACGAGTCGGCGTCGGCCCGTGAGGCCGCGAACCGGCTCGTTGAACACTACCTGCGGATGTACGGCGAGCACCTCGAGAGCGGCGACTGGATCGCGCGGGCGATGGCCGTGGTCGGCCTCGCGCGGATCCGCGACGAGCGGATCACCGACCGGCTGCTCGAGGTGATGGAGGAGGACGGCGCGCCCGTGGTGCGGGCGTACGCCTGCGAAGGGGTGTTCGCCCGGTGCGACGACCTGACCGAGGCGCAGCGTCAGCGATGGATCCAGGCCGGCTTGAAGTTGGCGCAGCGCGACGCCCTGCACGGGGACCTCCGGGTGGCGCTGGTGCGCATGATGCGGGACGCGGGGCCGACTCCGATGGGGAAGAAGCTCTTCAGCCGACTCTTCGCGAACACCAACTCCATGGACTCCGACGACATGCGCACGCTGTGGGCGATGCGCGACGTGGTTGCCCGGTGGATGGACGGGTCGGTCCTGCAGGCGCTGGTCGGCGCGATGAGCAATCTCAACGACGCCTACCGCGCCGAGTTCATTCTCTCGGGTATCCGGGCCGACGTGCCGCGCGTGAGCTCGCTGCTGCGCAAGGGCTCGGATGCCATGTGGGAGGAAACGCAGCAGGCGTGGAACGACTGGCTGGCCTCGACCGACCTGGGCCAGGTCGGCACGCGGCCGGGGTCCACGTTCACGCGGGGCTCGACGCTGATGCCGGAGCCCGAGCCGATTCGCGATCCGGCCGACCTGAAATGGCGAAAGGACCTGGAGTTGCGGCCGCTGCGGCTGGCCGACCTCGACGTGGCCTTCGTGATTGACAGCACGGCGTCGATGACACCGGTCGTCGAGTGGATCAAGCGCGACGTGGCGAAGATGATGCGGGCCTTCGCCATGATCAGCCGCGAACCGAGAATCGGGCTCACCTTCTACCGCGACCACGGTGACGACTACGTGGCGAAGCGTATTCCGCTCACCGGGAACGGCCGGTCGCTGGCCCGGAGCATTCGGAACATCACGGCCGAAGGCGGCGGCGACATCCCCGAGGCGGTCTTCGAGGCCGCCCACGTGACCGTGCACAAGCAGAACTGGGCCTCCAGTCGCCGCATGGTGATCGTGGTCGGCGACGCGCCGCCGCACGAGAACACGATGAAGCGGCTGACCCGGCTGGTGGAGGGCTCGACCGAGGAAGGCTACCGGTTCTACTTCATCAAGGCCCGGACGCGGTGGGGCGGCAAGGAACTCTCGGACTTCGACCACCTGGGCGCACTGAGCGGCGGCTCCAGCGTGTGGATCAACTTCCACGGGGGCTACACGGACTACGGCCGAGGCGGTCCCGACAGCCCGCCCGACCGCCACGTGCTGGCCCGGATCGCCTCGGTGGATCGCTCGGAGAAGGCTGATCGCTACGTCGTGGGTGAGGTGCTGCGATCGGTTCTGAGCGAGCCCTACCACGACCGGGTGGATGCGTTCGTGAACGTGCTGCTGGAGTACGTGGAGCGTAGCACGCCCGAGCGTCGGGAGCCGTTCCCGCCGGCGCCGCCTCCGCGGCCGGACGATCACAGGAGGCCGGGCCGTCCGCAGCCGGAGCCACCTCCGCGGAATCCCCAACTGGAGTAGCGCATTGCCCGAACCCCGACGTTGCCGGCGCCTCGAACGCGGCATTCGGCGGCGCGCCGCAGGAAAGGTGGAGAGGTGAAAGTACCTCTCAGCGATCCCCGCCCGGATTACACCCGTTTCCGCCGATCCGTAATGCGCGACGCTCCGCCCGACCGGCTGGCCGCAGGGGAACAGCACGCGGACCCCGAGATCGTGACGGCGGTGCTCGGAAGGGAAGGGGACCGGCGAGCCCCCGGCGCCTCGGCACGCGAGATGTGGCGGCCCGAGGATCACGTCGAGTTCCAGTACCGCATGGGGTACGACTACGTCAACGTGCTTGTCATCCCGGAAGATCTCTTCGGTGAAGGGCACCAGCGCACGGCGGAAGACCGCACCTACGTCAACGAGCAGAGCGGCGCGGTGCGGAACCGGGAGGACTTCGAGCGGTTCCCCTGGCCGGATCCGGCGGAGACCGACCTCTCCGCGTTCGACGCGTACCGGCGGCTGCTGCCGAGCGGCATGGGGATGAACGCCTTCGTCAGTTGCGGCTACTTCGTGAAGGTCACGTGGACCGTGGGCCTCCAGCCTTTCTGTTACCTGCTGGTCGACGACCGCCCGCTCGTCAAGGCCATCTTCGACAAGTGGGCCGGTTGGGTCGTCGGCGTGGCCCGGCGGTGCATGGAGACCGACGGCGTGGGGGCGTTCTGGATGTCGGACGACCTCGGCTTCAACACCGGCCCGTTCCTCTCGCCGGCCGACCTGCGCGAGTTCGTGTTTCCGGTGTACGCCGAATTGGGCCGCATGTGCCGGGCGCGAGACCTCCCCTTCATTCTGCACTCCTGCGGCAATCTGAATTCGATCCTCGGCGACCTCGCCGATTGCGGGGTGAACTGCCTGCACTCGCTGCCGCCGAACCTTTACGACCTGGCCGGGCTCAAGCGCGACTGGGGACACAGGATGGCGTTCAGCGGAAACGTCGACCTGGACGTCCTGTCGCGGGGCACCGAGGCGCAGGTCCGGCAGGCGGTGCGCGACGTCAGGCGGGCCTGGGCGGCCGCGCCGGCGGGGGGCATTCTGCTGAGCAGCTCGAATTCCATCGCCGATTACGCGCGAGTCGAGCTTTACCTGGCGATGATGGACGAGATGCTGGCCTGAGGCCCGGCAGGATCGGGGCGTTTTTCCGGAAGTGGGTGCCACGGCGTGGTTTGTGCGCTAAACGATAGCGTCTGGTAGTGTGCGCCGAGGGGGCCGTGATGCGGATAAAGAGCGGCAGAATTTGCGAAGTCTTTCTTGCCGGGGCGGTGCTTTCGGCCCTCGCGGCGCCGGCCGGCCCCGCGCGGGCCCGGACCGAGTGGCGCGTCATGCCGGTGCGCAGCCAGGAGGGGTACAGCCTGGACATGCCCGGCGGCGAGGGCGTCGAGGTGCTGCAGGCACGGGACGACCCACGCATCGTCCGCGGCGAGTTGCCCGTAAACGACTTGGCGTTGGAGGAGTTCGCCTATGTCCGCGTGCTGACCGGTGACGGAGAGATGGCCTGGTCGAGCCCCGTCTGGGGAGACCGCAAGTGACCGACCGCCGGCCGAACATTCTGGTCTTCATCCCGCACGACCTTGGCGACACGCTGCACTGCTACGGCCACCGGACCATCCGCAGCCCCCATCTGGATGCGCTGGCCGCCCGCGGCGTCCGCTTCACCAACTGCTTCACCACCAGCCCCGAGTGCACACCGAGCCGCGGCGGGCTGTGGAGCGGCCTCTACCCGCACCAGAACGGCCTGATGGGCCTCTCGAACTTCGGCTGGGAGCTGCGCGTGCCGCACCTGGCTGCGCGGCTCCGCGACGCCGGCTATGCGACGCACCTGTTCGGTATCCACCACGAGACGCACGGCGACGTTGGTGGCCTGGGCTATCGGCAGCACCATTGCCCGGGCGAGGGGCACGTCGACCGGATCTGCGACGAGGTGGCCCGGTTCGTCGTCGGCGACG
>CAZGEE010000088.1:0-6919 GCA_964525035.1 uncultured Anaerolineales bacterium | reverse complement strand
GCGGAGCGGACGTACCCGACCGCGCACGCGTTCCGCCGCCTTCTGCAGAAGGAGCTGCCGGCTCACCTGGAGGCGTTCCCGGTCGCGAACCCTTTGGCGCGGGTGAAGCTGCCCTCGCTGAAGCGGATGCCTTCGGGGGTGGTTAAGCGATGGCCCGAAGCGTCGCCCGGATTGCTTCGCGGATCGGCCGGGGCGATGGCCCGCCTGCCGATCGACCACGCTGTGGGCCCGGTGGAACCCCGGGGCGGACCGGCCGTCGGGAAGCTCGCGCTCGGGGAATTCGTCGATCGGCGTCTGGCATCCTATGCCGCCGACCGGAACCATCCGGACCTCGACGCCACGAGCGGGTTGTCACCGTACCTGCACTTCGGGCACGTCTCGGCCCACGAGGTGTTCCGCCGGGTGGTCGAGGCCGAGGACTGGTCGCCGGATCGGCTTTCGCCGCGGGCCTCGGGGAGCCGCGGCGGCTGGTGGGGGATGAGCGAGACGGCCGAGGGCTTCCTCGACGAACTGATCACGTGGCGCGAGGTGGGCTACAACTTCGCCTCCCGCCGCGAGGACTATGACGCGTACGCCTCGCTGCCCGACTGGGCGCGCCGGACCCTCGAGGAGCACGCCGGCGATCGACGGCAGTATCGCTACACCCCGGCCGAGTTCCGCGAAGCCCGCACGCACGACCGGCTGTGGAACGCCGCGCAGCGGCAACTGCTCCGGGAGGGCCGCCTGCACAACTACATGCGCATGCTGTGGGGAAAGAAGATCCTGGAGTGGACCGGCTCCCCGCAGGAAGCACTGGAGGTCATGACGGAACTGAACAACGCCTATGCGCTGGACGGGCGCGATCCCAATTCCTGGAGCGGCATCTTCTGGGTGCTCGGCCGCTATGATCGGGCATGGGGGCCCGAGCGGCCGATCTTTGGGAAAATCCGCTACATGAGCTCCGAGAACACGGCGCGGAAGCTCCGCGTGAGCCGATACCTCGACCGTTACGCCCCGGACGCGCTGCAAGCTTGACGTAACTTACTTTGCAGGTTATAGTTCTGTTTGTCTGAGCGGCTGCGGCGCCCGGGCCGGACGGGGCCTTCCGGGAAGCGTGCGCCGGGCGCGTTGTGCCGCTGAGTAAAGCGCACGAGCGAACCTCTCTGCGGTGTCCTGCGTAGCGGAGTGTGATTCCGACGGGCCCCCTTGGTCAACTCGAAGTATGGGCCAAAGCGCAGCAAAGTGGATCGCGAACGGGACCGAAAGGACCTTGCGGATGGAGTCTGAAGAAACCATTTCCGGGGTGAACCGCTACGCGGCGAGGCTTGCGGCGCTGCGCCTGCAGGAAGTGGTCCTTTTTCTCCCCGCGTATTTCTACCTCTGGTTTCTCGTCGACCCCTCCGTCATTCATTACCGGATGGCGCCGCTGCACGTTGGCTTCCCGCGCACCTGGTCCCATCTCGTCGAGCTGCTCGGCCGGCCGGGAGGCCTGGTTTCGTTTGTCTCCGGTTACCTCTTTCCTTACCTTCGTACACCCTGGCTCGGGGCGTTGATCCTCTGCGCGGTGGCGTGGGCCCTGGTTCTGCTGACGGCCGCGATGCTTCGCCGGGGTAGCTTGACGTGGCTGGCCCTGGTGCGCTTTGCTCCTGCGGTAGCCCTTCTCGTGGCTTTTGCCCGATACGAATATCCGATGGTGCCGGCGCTGGGTTTTGCCGTAGCCCTTGGCGCGGCGGCGGGTTACGTGCGGTGGGACTTCCGCGGTGGTTGGGTTCGCGCGGTTGGATTTCTGGCTCTTGCGGCCGCGGCCTACTGGGTGAGCGCGGAGGCGGCGTGCTTTTTCGCCCTAACCTGCGCCGGCCTCGAGTTGCGCCGACGTCGGTCCGGCGTGGCGGTCGTTTGCGCTTTGACTGCCGCGGTTTCCGTCTACCTTGCGGGAACGTTGCTGTTCGCTCCGGAACCGTTAAGCTTGGCTGAACGGCTGCGTTCGTTGTGGTTTCTGCGATTCACCGCTTCCGATGCGCCGGTCCGATGGATGCGGCAGCACACGCTGGTGGCGGTGATGGCCGGCGGTCTCGCCGTGATGGTTTTCGTGCTGGGTCTGCTGCGCCCGGGCTCGCGTCGCAAGCCGTCCAAACGTCCCGCGAAGGCGGAGCGCTCCGAGCCGACGGAGCCCGATCGGTCGGGCCGGCCCGGCCGTGGCTGGGGGCTATGGGCACTCCAGACGGGGGCGGTTCTGCTCGTAAGCGCTTCGGCGGTCTGGGGAGCTTTCGACGCTCAGCGCAAACTCTCGCTCGAACTGGGCACCTGCGCCCGGGAAAGGCGCTGGGAGCGTCTGCTGGACTGCGCAGCCCGGGTCCCGCAGCCCAGGTACAGCAAGATCCTGAACCGGGACGTGAACCGGGCGCTGTACGAACTGGGTCGTTTGCCCGAGGAGATGTTTGAGTATCCGCAGGCCCGGCATGGATTGTGGCTGGTCACGAGCGTAGACGTTGAGGATTCGGGGTACAACCCGAAGGTTTTTCGCCGCATCGCGGATACCTACTACGAACTGGGCCTGATCAACGACGCCGAGCACTTCGCTCACGAGATGCTTCAGCGCCGGGGGGATGAGCCGTCGACCCTCAAGCTGCTGGCCAAGGTCAACCTGGTAAAGGAGCAGCCTGAAGCCGCTCGCGTGTTCCTGGGTTACCTGGTGGATCGGAACCTGGACCCGAAGGCCACGCGGTGGGCCCGTGACTGGCTGGACCGACTGGATGCGGGAACGGCGCTGCAGGATCCGGAGGTGGTGCGGTTGCGGCAATGCCGGCTTGAGCGGGACTCGGCCAACCTGGATCGCTCCGTCGAGGGGGACCTGCTGAGTCTCCTCGAAAGCAATCGTTCCAACCGGATGGCGTTTGAGTACCTGATGGGCCACTACCTTGTGGCCCGGAGACCGGACAAGATCGTGCAGAACATTGACCGGCTGAAGGACTTCGATTACGAGCGGATTCCGCGGCACTACCAGGAAGCGCTGGTGATTTACATGGCCAAGACCGGCGAGAGACCGGACCTGGGCGGCTATGAAATCAGTGACGAGAGCGTGACGCAGTTTAACGAGGTGAATCGAAAGATCGGCCTTTGCCGGCGCGCGGGGATGCGGCCTGAAGAAATGTACGACGCCCTGGTCGAGCAGTACGGGGGATCGTACTTATTCTATTACGCGCTGGGTGTCTCGGGAGTTGTGCGATGATGAAACGGATAGGTATTGTCGCAGTGGTTGTCCTGATCGTTGCGGCCGCGGTGCTGGCCCTGCCGCGACTGGCACGCCCCCGGTTTGATCCGGGCGAGTGCCAGAGCAGGGATCGGCCGCCGCGGATTCGGCCGGATTACGCCGACGTGGTTGTCCCTCCGAATATTGCCCCGATGAACTTCGTCATCGACGAGTCGGGGGTCGGCTACCACGTGAAATTCAGTTCCGCTGCCGGAGATCCGATTGAGCTCGACACCGCATCGGGCAAGGTGATTATCCCGGAAGGCAAGTGGCGGCAACTGCTGGCGGCGAACCGCGGTGAGATTCTTCGGGTCGAGGTGTTCCGTCTCGGGGAGGACGGCCGGTGGGGCCGGTTCGAGGCCATCACGAATCGCATCGCCCGGGAGGAGATCGACAGCCACCTGGCCTATCGCAAGATCAAGCCGCTTTACAATCAGTGGGGCCCCATCGGGGCGTATCAGCGCAACGTGGAAACCTACGAGGAGACGGCCCTCCTGCACAACGACTGGTGGACGGACGATCAGGACGGGTGCATGCACTGTCACACGTTCCGGCAGAACCGGCCGGACCAGATGATCATGCACGTTCGCGGTCCGGGCGGGGGAATGCTCGTGATCCGTGGCAGCGAGTTCTATAAGGTGGATACGCGGACGCAGTACAACCCCGCGCCGGCGGCGTTCGCTTCGTGGCATCCGAGCGGCAAGCTCCTGGCCTTCTCCGTGGACAAGGTGCGTCAGTTCTTCCACACGGTCCGTCCCGAGGTTCGCGATGCCATCGACATGAACTCGGACCTGGCGCTCTACCTGTTCGAGTCGAACGAGGTGGTGTCCTCGAGCAAGGTCCGCCGGCCGGACCAGTTGGAAACGTTTCCCGAGTGGTCCAGGGACGGCAAGTTTCTTTATTTCTGCAGAGCCCCGAGGTTGTGGACGGAGGACAAAGTGCCTCCGGAGCACTACCGCGACGTCCGCTACAGCCTGATGCGTATCGCCTACGACATCGAGACGGGCGAGTGGGGCGAGGTCGAAACAGTCCTCTCGGCCGAGGAAACCGGCGGCAGCATGACGCAGCCGAAGATCTCCCCCGATGGGCGGTTCCTGGTGTTCTGCATGTCCGATTACAGCAGCCAGCCCTCGTTCCAACCGAGCGCCGACCTCTACCTGCTGAAACTGGAGACCGGCGAGTACAGGCGGCTCGAATGCAACAGTTCGCTGTCCGAGTCGTGGCACGGCTGGTCGAGCAACGGGCGGTGGCTGGTTTTCAGCAGCAAGCGAAGCGACGGTCAGTTCATCCGCCCGTACTTCAGCTACGTAGACAGCCGGGGGCGGGCTCATAAGGCCTTTGTCCTGCCGCAGAAGGCCCCGGCATTTTACGATTCCTGCATCATGCTTTACCAGTATCCTGAGCTCATCGTCGGCCCCATTCCCGAGCCGCCGAAGGCCTTTCTCCGGGTGGTCCGCTCCGAGGGCATGATCCAGAGCGACGCCGTCAGCGGAGCCACTCCACGCCATAATCCAACGTCCGAAGGCCGCTAGACAGGGGAGGCACCGATGTTCGCCAAGGAGGGCAAAGGGGATGAATGATCCCCGGAGAATCGGGCGGGATCCTTGTATCGGCCGTGGAAAGTTCAGGCCGGACTTGCCAGAATGACGATAACAGGGTACACTTTTTCGTTTTACGCCCGGTTTGCTCTGCAAAGCGCCTCGAGAGGCGGACGCAGGATATGGCCCAAACTCAAGGAGAGTCCGTGGACCGAGCTGTCTCGATGGAGGTTCGGAAGATCGAAGAGCCTGATGCAGCCGAGCTGTACATCACGGCTGTGCCGGACCCGGAAGCGACTCTCTGGGAGCAGGCGGAACACACGTTTGCGGCCATAGCCGAGGCGCTGGTCTCGGCCGGGGCCTCGGTCTTCCAGGAGCGGATTTTCGCGGTTCCCGAGGCCTTTGACGAGATTATGGCGGCCCGGTCGCGGCATTGCGCCTCTTTGGTCAATGGTGTTCCGCCGGCCCGGCTGAGGGCTCCCAAGACCGCCTACGGCGCGTTCGCGGGAGTGCAGCTCCATGCCGTTTCCGGATGCGGACAGCCGCGACCGCTCGGATCACCTCCTTTCGGCCGCATTCTGGAACACGGGGGACGTCGCTACGTAAGCATCTCAGGGCTCGCGGCGTCCGACGGCGACGACGCTCCCGGACAGGCCCGTGCGATGTTTGAGCGGGCGGCCCGGGCGGTGGAGGAAGCCGGGGGCAATATGTCATCGGTCGTCCGGACGTGGATCTGGTTGCGGGACATCCTCGCCTGGTACGACGAGTTCAACGAAGTTCGCACCGACTTTTTCAAGGCGTGCGGCCTGATCCGGGACAACGTCGAGGTACGTCTGCCGGCCAGCACGGGCATCGGCATCGCGCCGGCCGTCGGAGGGCATTGCGCAATGGATCTCTTCGCGGTCATCGGGGGAGAAGAAACGGCCGATTTCCTCCTCGCGGGCGGGCGCCAGCAGGCTGCTTACGAATACGGGTCGGCCTTCTCCCGCGCGGCCCGGTCGCGGACGCCGGCCGGCGAGGCGGTGCTCGTCTCCGGCACGGCTTCCATCGACGCGGAAGGCAACACGGTCCACCTCGATGATCCCGAAGCGCAGATCCAGGCCACCATCGACAACGTCCGCGCCGTCTTGGACGAGACCGGGTGCGCCGATGACGACGTCGTCCAGGCCGTCGCCTACTGCAAGACGCCCGAGGTGGAGCGCCTGTTCCGGTCCTCCTGGAACGACGTTCCGTGGCCGCGCGTCGTGGCCGTCGCCGACATCTGCCGCGAGGAACTGCTCTTCGAGATCGAGGCCACCGCGGTGCCGAAGCCTTGATCCCCAGGCGCCTTTGCCGCGCACGATCCCGACCCTGCCGCTCGCAAGGCTACCTGTGTGGCCCGCCCCCCCCGGGAAGTGCGGCCTATTCTTCCTTTCGATTTCGATGTTTCTCAAAGAAACGCAAGGTCGGCGGAAGGTAATCCGCGACGTGGTAGCCGTGACCGTACGTGGGGAAGATGTGCAGTTCGACCTGTTGTCCCTGCTCCTTCATTGTCGCCGCCACTTTCCTTGCCCCGGCCGGGGGCACGACGCCGTCGGACCCGCCCTGGATGATCATGACCGGAAGATCGCCGAGCGTTTCCGCCTTCGCCGGATCGCCGGTGCCCGAGACGCAGCAGACGGCCGCGAAAAGGTCCGGCCGCCGCACCGCCAGCGAGAACGTGCCGAACCCTCCCATGGAAATCCCGGTGCAGTACATCCGCTCCGGGTCGATCTTCGGGTAGGCCTCACGGATCCATCTCAGAAATTGGTCAAGGTTCTCCTCGGGATGATTGCGACGGTGCCACTTCGGCATCGCCGCCAGGTAGCCGTGCCTTTCGAGGGCTGCGAGGATCGTGCCGCCTTCCATTTCCGGCCAGTAATTCTCGTCCCCACCGCCGCCGTGGAGGAAGAGAATGAACGGCACTTTCTCCGCCCCGGCGTAGCTACTCGGAACGAAGACGCGGCAGGGGACGAGCTCGCCGCTTGCCTCGGAGCAAAACGCGCGCCGCAGGTCGCCCTTTGCGCCGGCATAGGCCGGCTTGCCCGCGCTCAGGTTTCCCCGCACCGCCCGGACCTGGTCCAGCACCCGCCGCATTAGCTGCGAGGACGGGGCCGCACCCGAGCCGCCCTCG
>CAZGEE010000087.1:0-6954 GCA_964525035.1 uncultured Anaerolineales bacterium | reverse complement strand
CTCGCGCATCCGGGCCAACTGCGGCGGCCGCTGAAGGAGATCCGGGCCATCGCCGGCGAGCTCGCCCGCTACGGCTTCGAGGGGATCGAAGCTTCCCACCCGGACCACCAGGCGGACGAGGCGAGAGCCTATCATGCCATGGCGGAGGAACTGGGGCTGATCGCGACCGGGGGGACCGATTTCCACGGGCACCTCAGGAAGGGGCTCCGGCTGGGCGTCGGCTGGGGCAATCTGCACGTTCCTTACGAGACGGTACGGCAAATTCGGGCCCGCTTGGCCGCGCGTCACGGTTGAGTCGGCAGGAACGAACGTTAGAATAGGGGCCCTGTCGGCGCCTTGCAGGGATAACGGGAACTCCGCACTCGCGCGACGAGTGCCTTGGCCACGCCGACCGGCCGGACGAGACCACGCGGGCACGACGGAACGGGCGAAACAGAAGGGAGCTTGCAAGGTGGAACAGACGCTGGTGATCATCAAGCCCGACGCGCTGCAACGGCGACTCGTGGGGCGGATCGTTGAACGACTGGAGCGGAAGGGGCTGAAACTGGTGGCGATGAAGATGGTCCGCCTCGACCGCCGGACGGGCGAACGCCACTACGACGAGCACAAGGGCAAGCCCTTCTACGAGCCGCTTCTGCGTTTTATCACCAGCGCGCCGGTGATCCTGGCGGTGGTCCAGGCGCCGGGAGCCGTGCAGATCGTTCGCAAGCTCACCGGCGCGACCTTCGGCACGGAGGCCGAGGCCGGGACCATCCGCGGCGACATGGCCGTGTCCAACCGCTACAACCTGGTGCACGCCAGCGACTCGCCCGAGTCGGCGAAGAAGGAAATCGCGTTGTTTTTCAACGCCGAGGAAATTCTCGAGTATACCTCGGCGGATGAAACGTGGGTCTCCGAGTTGGCGCCTTCTGCGCAGAAATAGCCGTGCCCCGTCTTCCATGGCGCGGCCGACGACGCGAGAGAGGAATGACCGTGGCACCGCACGCCAAGGGATTGCTGATCGGCACGTTCGTCCTGCTTGCTGCGCTCGGGCCCGTTGCGGCGGACGAAAGCGCGGGCGTGGGAGACCCCGAAGCGGAGGGCCCCGCCGTCTCGGCACCCGGGGAGGAGGCTGCGCCGAAGGGTAACCTCGTTCATACGGGGTGGTATCTTCTGGCTCACCGCGATCAGAAGATCGGGTACCGGAATGAGGCGCTCTTCCGCCTCGAGGGCACGGACAGCATCCGCTACCGGCTGGAGGTACGACGTTTCCTGAAGCCCTCGCCGGACGCCCGGCGCGTGGGTGTCTTCGAGCAGAGCGTGCTCGAGATGGATGGGAACTGGAGCGCTCGGTCGCTGAAAACCTCCCGCCGGGGCCTTGGCGTCCAAGAGCTCAAGGTTCAGGGTCGGGTGCGGAACGGGAAACTGGCGGGCACCGTCGCCCACGGCGGAGAAAGCACGCCGTTCAGCGTTCCGGTGGTCGGCAATCCGACCTTCGACGCGGCGTTTCTCCACTGGCTGGCCGACGAGCCGGTGGAGCTGGGCCGTACCCGCGTGAGGCGCACGATCAATGAGCGTGAGGCCTCGGTCGGGCCGACCCCCAGGATGGTTCGCCTCCTCCAGAAGTCCCGCGCGGACACGTCTCGCGGCGAGAAGGACATCGTGGTGGCCGCCGAGCAATGGGGGATGCGCCTGACGGGGCTCCTGCTTCATTCCGACGCCCGCCTGTACCGGGCCGAGGGACAGAACCACGACCTCACGGTGCAGGAGATCCCCGCGGAGCAGGCCGCCTCGCTGGAACTGGACGGAGAAGTCCCTTGGCAAAGCCGGATCGAAAACCTGACGGGCCAGGCCTTTTCCTCATCGACGTTCGGCTACAAGCTGACCCTGCCGCCTTACCCGTACGTGCCGGTTGCCTCCGAGGACGGGAAAGCCCTGGCGGCGGAGAACGTGCTGGAGGGCAACGGAATCTTCCTGTTCGCGCGCCGGATGCCCCCGGGGCCGGAGGGCCCGTTCCGCAAGCTTTACGCCCTGTGGACGCGGACCGTGGGCGAGCCGGAGGACGTCGTGGAAACCGACATGGAGCTGGACGGCATCGCCGCTCGGCGCTTCCGGGGGAATGCGACCATCGGAGGCCGCCGGGCCCGCTTCGAGCTGGTGGCTGCCGGCCGCGGCGGCCTGGGCTACCTGGTCGCCCTTGTCGCCCTCTGGCCGGAGCCGGATCTCGGCGACGAGCGGTTCAACGATGTGCTCGAAAGCCTCTCGTGGACCCGGATCTTCGGGCGGGAACGGGGACACTGGAACGGCCCGGAATACGTCAGCGACTCGTTCGGCTACCGGGTGCAGTTGCTCGGGCCGGGCTGGCGGCTTCCTGAGCAGCGATCGGGTGTGGCCACGAAGATCGAGGCCGTGCGCGAGGACCGCTCCGCCGTCCTGGCGGTGCTTCTCGAAGCGGCCGAAGACGGCCTCACGCTGGAGAAGGCGGCGGACGAGACCGAGGCCCGCGTGAAGAAGAACATTCCGGACGCCGGGCCGGTCCGGCGCGGCAAGACCGAACTCGACGGTGCGCCCGCCGTTGTGCTCACCTACGAGGCTCGTGCCATCGACGACGAGCCGACCGAGTCGCGCCACGTGCTGGCGCTCCGGCACGGTCAGCTCTATGCCTTGACCTTCGTGAGCAAGCAGGCCTCGCTGGAAGAGACCGAGGCACATTTCGACCGCGCGGTGCAGTCGTTCCGCTTCGGGACCGTCTCGACCGGCGACGCGGACGGCGAATGACCCGGCGGCGTTTTCCCTTCCGGCAAAGCGGACCGGGCGAGGACAGGCGCAGGATGAAGTTTCGTTTCCGCCATCGGTGGCTTCTTCCGTATCGCGAGGCCGTGGACTGCCAGGTTCGCCTGCGTCGTCGGCTGCGAACAGACTCCCCCCTTGATGTTGCCGGACTGGAAACCGTCGCCGGGGCGGACGTGGCCTACGAAACCAGGCGGCGTGTCCGCGCCGGGCGACCGAACGGCAAGCCTGCGGCCCGGTTCGTCTCGGCCGTGGTCGTGATGGCGATGCCGTCGCTCCAGGTAATCGAGACTGCCTCGGCCGGCGCGGAGACCTCGTTCCCGTACATCCCGGGTCTTCTGTCGTTCCGGGAAGGGCCCGCGTTGGAGAGGGCGTTTGCCAAGCTTCGGCGGGTGCCGGACGCGATCCTGTTCGACGGGCAGGGGATTGCACATCCCCGCGGTCTCGGCCTGGCGGCGCACCTGGGCCTGCTGCTCAACATTCCCAGCGTGGGCTGCGCGAAGAGTCGGCTCTACGGGGAGACCCGCGGCGAGCCGGCGCGCCGCCGGGGAAGCCGGCGGGCGATTCGGGCGCCGAAGCCGAGGCAGAGGGCGAGCCGGAAGGACTCGGACCGTCCCCCGCCGGCGTTCGAGCCGGGGCAAAGGGTCGGCACGCTGCTCCGCACCCGCGACGGCGTCAAGCCCGTGTGGGTTTCCTGTGGACATCGGATCGACCTGCCGAGCGCCGAGCGCCTGGTGTTGCGCACGGCCCGGAAGTACCGCCTTCCGGAGCCCATTCGCGTGGCCCACCGGCTCGTGAATGCGGAGCTGCGCAAGGTGACGACGGCCCCCGGAAGGTAGGGGCCGGTCGCCGCTCGGAAAGGAGAAACGCAGAACCGTGCCGGACACGAAGGCCATCTTCTTCGACGCGGGCGGCACCCTGATCGAAGGGCAGATGCCGCTGCTCGAATTGTATGGCGCCGCCCTTCGCCTGGCCGGGCATCCCGTGCCCGCGGTGCGGATCGTCGAGGCCTACGAGGCCGCGATCCGCGCCATGCTCGCGGACAAGCGTGCGGCCGACGAAACCGCGGCCACGCCGGTCCGCGACCTGAACGAGTACCTGGCCGGGACCCTCGGACTTCGCGATCGTCGGCTGCAGCAGGCCGTGGACGAAGTGCTGTTCGACCACCCCGAGGCCCGTCACCTGGTCTGCGCCCCCGGCACCGAGCAGGTGCTGGCCGCGCTTCAGGCCCGGGGCTATCGGCTGGCGGTGCTCAGCAACTGGTCCGTGGACCTGCCGACGCTGCTGTCGCAGCTCGGCCTCCGACCCTACCTGGAAGCGGTCTTCACCTCCGAGGCCCTCGGGTATACCAAGCCCGACCCGGCTGCTTTTCTGGCCGCCCTCGAACGAATGGACTTGGCGCCGGGCGAGACGGCCTATGTGGGGGATCTCTACGACGTCGACGTCGTGGGAGCCCGCCGGGCGGGGCTCCGACCGATTCTTCTCGACCGCGCGGGGGTCGGCCTGCACCCGGAGGTCCGGACGGTGACAACGCTCGCCGGCCTATTGGACCACTTCCCCGGGCCGTAGAGCCGCACGCCGGCAGCGGTCACTGCGGGCGCGGATCAGCTCCGCTTCAGCCTTTCGGCTTGCGCCGGCTTCGGCCGCGCCGCATCAAACAGAACCTTCTGAAAGGGACTTATCGGAATTCAGTGCGCGGTGAACAGCCCGGGGAGCGCGGCCGCGGCGAAAATGCCCAGTTGCAATATCACCATCACCGCGTAGGCATACTCTCGGCGCCGGAGAAAGGCGGGAAGAACGGCCACAAGGCACACGGCCGTCAGCAAGGCCAGGAAGATGGCGGGCACAATCGAAGCCACGTCGCCCTCGCCGAGGCGGCCCACCCATTGCCAGTCCGTCGGCATTCCGGTCCGATCCACGTACTCCTTCGCCGAGACCGTCCAGTGCTTCGGCAGTTCGTTGAGCGGGACGTGCGCCGGCAGCACCCCCGCCGTGTAGACGACGAACGCCGCGAGCAACAGTACGAGGGCCACGCGCACGCCGACCCGAAGAATCCCGGCATAGCGGTGCCTCGCGAAAGCCCGCGTATCGGGATGGTGCCCCTCGGGTGTTTCCATCGGCTGCATGCCTACACCCCCCAGAAACCTTTCACGAGCGAGCGGCCCGCCGCCACGAGCATTACGCCGATCACCAGGTACCGGACCGTCCGCGACCGGGTGCGCCCCAGTACCTTCACGCCCACCTTCGTCCCCAGCATCAACCCGAAAACCGAGGGAATGGCAATCAGTGGCATCCAGCACCCGTTCCGCAGGTAGACCCACGCGGCGGTCGTGTCGGTGACCGAGAGCATGAACACGCTGCTGCCCACCGCCGCTTTCACCGGGACCCCGAGAACCAGGTTAAGCACGGGCACATTCGCCCACCCGGCCCCGAGCCCGAACATTCCGGCCAGGAAACCCACCCCGATGAACAGGACCATCCCGACGGGTGTCCGGTGGACCGTCCAGCGAACCGCTCCGTCCGTGTGAGCGTCCTCGAACACCCCGCCGAGACCCAGCCGGCGGGCCAGCCGATCGGGCCCCGCCACGCGCGGGAACTCCACGTTCTTCGAAAGCACCATCAGGGCCGCGATCAAGAGAATGCAGAAGCCCAGCGCGATCTGAACGGTCCGGGCGGGCAGCGTCAGTCCCACCATGGCCCCGGCCAGGCTCCCCATCGAGGCAAACAGGGCGCACGGAATCATCAGTCGCAGGCTGGCCAGCCGCTGCTTGAGCAACCCCGGGGCAGCCGCCAAGGCTCCGCTAAGGGCCATGACCAGCCCGGTGCTCCGCACGAAGTCGATGTGAAACGGGAAGAAGCTCGAAACCAGCGGGACGTAGAGTACCCCGCCGCCGATCCCCGCCGGCACTGTCAGAATGCCCAGCAGAAAAGAGAACACGAACAGCACCACCGGCCAGACCCACCACGGCGTCGCTGCGTCGGCGGCCTCCGGTCCCGGCGGCGCGGCCTCGAGGTCGTCCTCGGTCTCCGAGGCGACGGGTGCCGCCACGGCCGGCGATGCTGTGGCCAGAGGCCCCGCCAGCGCAAGGATGAAGGTCACCGCGAGTATTGCGTTGCTTCGCCTCAAGGGAGACTTCCCCGGTTCCGGTTCCGCGACGGCGTCTCGCCGCCGGCTCAAACGGCCTCAGGGTAGCGAAAAGCCGTTCGAGGTCAACGCCCGTTTCCCGCAGGGGGGCCGAGCACGGCCCGTGGCTCGGCCGAGGGGCGCCGAAAAACCAGCCGCTCCTTGACGCTGCCCCGACCGCGTATGTGCTTGAAGCGGTCGGCGTTTCGGCTATACTGATGGGTCCGCCGGAATTCGCCGGGTATCGGAGGAGACGGGATCATGGCAAATACCTTCGAGGGCCGACTGGTCGCCCGCAAGGGTCAACGGTTCGCCATCGTGGTCTCACGCTTCAACGAGTTCATCAGTTCGAAGCTTCTCTCCGGGGCGATCGACTGCCTCTGTCGCCACGGGGTGGAGTCCTCGGACGTGGACGTCGCGTGGACGCCCGGGGGGTTCGAGGTGCCCCTGGTGGCGAAGCGAATGGCCGAGAGCGGGAACTACGCGGCGGTCATCTGCCTTGGAGCGGTGATCCGTGGAGGGACGCCTCACTTTAACTACATCGCGTCCGAGGTCTCGAAGGGCGTGGCGCAGGTGGGGCTCCAGACCGGCGTGCCGACGATCTTCGGGGTGATTACGACCGACACGATCGAGCAGGCCGTCGAACGGGCCGGCACGAAGGCGGGCAACAAGGGGGCCGAGGCCGCGGCCAGCGCCATCGAAATGGCCGACCTGATGGAGAATCTACAATAGCAGGCGATGCGGGGGCGACGAGGCCGGCTCGGTCAACGCGGGCCGGCCTTTTCCCTTTGAGGAAGTCCGCCATGGCAAAGCGAGAGCAGGGACGCGTGCTCGCCGTCCAGGCCCTCTACCAGTGGGACCTGAGGGGGGAGGACTTCGACGGGCAGGCCGGCGAATTCCTCGCCGACAGTACGCGCGACAGCGAAACCTACTTCTTCGCCCGCGAGCTCACGTTCGGCGCCTGGGCCTACCGCGAGGAGGCGGACCGCTGGATCGCCCGGGTCGCCACGCACTGGGAGATGGAGCGCATGGCCGCGGTCGACCGCAACATCCTGCGCGTG
>CAZGEE010000086.1:0-6975 GCA_964525035.1 uncultured Anaerolineales bacterium | reverse complement strand
GTGCCCGTCGGCAGGTACGTTACGAAGTCGTCGTCGCGGTTGGCCGGCATCCAGCCGTCGCGGACGACCTCCTCGCGCACACCGTGCGGGCCGTCGGACATCAGCAGCTCGGGGATGCCGAGACGCTCGATCGGGGCGACCGAGAACTTCGACCACGCGTGGCAAAGGGTTACCTTTTCTTCGAGGGGCATCTGGCTCAGTAACTGATCGATTCGATTTTCATCCACTCTCGCGAAAGACACCGTGGCTCCTTTCCGACGACCTGGTAAACTCGCAACCCAATACGGCGCATACCGCACCGATGCTTCCGCAGCTTAGCGGGGAGCACTCGTTGCGGCAAGTTCCGCGCTTCCGGAATTCGTACCCGAGCGGGAGCCGGCGGACCGCCGATTCGAACCTGCCTGCTCAAAGTCCTTCGTGCAGAAACTCCCCGTTCGATGCGATGACCTTGCCGTACCAGCGTGCGGAGTCCTTGAGCGTCCGCTCACCGGTGGGATAGTCCACGTGGATGATGCCGAACCGCTGCTTGACCCCGTGCGACCATTCGAAGTTGTCCATCAGCGACCAGAGAAAGTAGCCGCCGAGCTCCACGCCGTCGCGACCCGCGCGCTCCAGGGCCAGAAGGTAACGGCGCACGTAGTCGATGCGCTGTGGATCGTGGACCGCCCCGTCCAGACTCACCCAGTCGACGTTCGACATGCCGTTCTCGCTGATGACCACCGGTAGACGGTAGCGGTCGAACATGAACCGCGGCGTCCAGTAAAGAGCATCCGGCGTGACCGGCCCCTGGAAGAAGGTCATCGGGTAACCCGTGCGCAGCGGTACCGGCTCGGCCTTCCCCTCGGCGCCGGCGCGGACGACGGTTCCGGAATAGTTGTTGAACGCCTGGAAGTCAAGCGGTTGCGAGATCAGTTCGAGGTCCCCGTCGCGGACCTGCGGCGCATCGGAGCCGTAAAGCTCCAGGCCGTCCTCCGGGTACCGCCCCAGGTAGACCGGGTCCATCCACCACGCGTTGTTGATCGGCTCATCGTCGGTCACGGCGAAGGTGGCCGTGCGGGCCGCCTCGACGTCGGCCGGAGAGTCACTCGCCGGGATCTTGGACCAGCCCACGGGCGCGAATCCCACGCGAGACGGCTGCTTCGAGCGCTCGCGAATTACCCGTACCGCCTTGCCGTGCGCCAGCAGGGCGTGGTGACCGGCCCGGAGCCATTCGCGCCGGGAGAGCGTCAGCCCCGGGGCCTGGAGGGCATCGCGATGGCCGAACCCGATGAAGCATTGCGGCTCGTTCAGCGTGAACCAATGGGCGACGCGGTCGGAAAGCCTCTCGACCACCGTAGCGGCATACTCGGCGAACCAGTCCGCACTGTCGCGGTTCAACCAGCCCCCGGAGTCGAACAGCGCTTGCGGAAAGTCCCAGTGGAACAGGGTGGGCCACGGCTGTACGCCGGCGGCCATCAACTGGTCCACGAGCCGGTCGTAGAAGGCCAACCCCCGCTCGCTCACTCGGCCGATTCCGCCGGGCACCACGCGCGGCCAAGCGACGCTGAAACGGTAGGCCCGGAGGCCGATCTCCTGCATCAGCCGAACGTCTTCCTCGTAGCGGTGGTAATGGTCGCACGCCACGTCGCCGCTCTGACCTTCCCAGATCGCCCCGGGTCGGCGGCAATAGCTGTCCCAGACACTCGACCCGCGCTCCTCGCGCCCGGATGCGCCTTCGACCTGGTACGACGCCGTCGCCGCACCCCAGAGAAAATCCGACGGAAATGCCATCCCAGCTCCCTCCTCACAGGCGACGCCGCGCAGCGGCCAACCCGCCACCCCATCCGCGTGAGCTTACCACCAGCGGCGGAACGCGGAAAAGGGATTTTCGGCGCGGCCGAGCTGACCGAGGTCGACTTCGGGGAATCCTTACACCGGCCCTCCCGCGCCGGAGCCCGCAGGAAGAAACGGGCAAAGGCCAACCTTCAAGGCCTCCTGACCAAGTTTTCACACCGAACGTCAGTTTGGAGGAACTCCGGGAACAACCGGCAGGGAGTCCCATCGCGAAACCGGCCGCCGATTGGTTGTAAGCCTTGCAGGCAGCGGAGGTTGCGGGAACGCTGTCTCGCCCGGCGTGCTGGAGGATACCGGAAGGCTTCCCCCAGCGGCCATCAGGCCCCGCCTTCCCTGAACATGGGTCGGGGCACGGCCCAGCGGTAACACAGTATTATTTTTTGACTTCCGGCAAAAAGTGAGCTAGATTTCCCTTAGGCAGGAGAGCCGCCGCGCATCTCGTGTGTCTGGTCCCTGTCCTCTCTGCCAGGGCAAGAGTTTACGTGTCGAACGCTGCTGCTCGCTCCCGGCTTCCCGAGCCGAGGCCGAGGAGACCGAGCTGCTTGATCGTTGCGCTATGCACTTCCACGGACGGAACATGGCACCGGCGCGGAGAGAGTCAGTAGCCACGCGGTGCCTGTAACTTGCCGAGAGGGGAGAGCCTGAACCAGCAAAGAGGTCTCTGGAAAGGGGGAATGCGATGCACTGGAAACTGCGAGCCGTAGCCGCAATAGCGGTCTGTTTGTGGCTGGCGGGCGGCGCCTTGGCGGCACCGAGTCTCGATGTGACGAAACCGCCGGTTACGCCGGCAACCGGAAGTTGGACAGGCCCCGGAACGGATCCGCAAGCTCTCTCCGGGCAGTGGTTTCTGAACCTGGCGACCGGGCTGGAGGAGGTCCGCGAGGCCGAGTTCTACGACAATGAGGAACAAAACGGGGGCGGTTTCGCCAGCACCCTCGCGATCGAGGGCGTAGTAGACCCCACCAGCATCGTCACGGGACCGGCCGGCGAGATCATTGCGTTCAGGATCGACGCCACCATCACCAATGACACACCCTCGCCGACCGACTGGCTGGCCGGCGACAACTCCCACGGCGAGATGCTGCAGACCACCGAGCAGTACGAGGGTACGCTGGTGCAGCCCAAGCTGACGGTGGAGTTCGCCATCGACGCGGGGAAACCCCCGCCACAGCCCGGCGGCCCGTACATGGACGAGTTCCCTGATGCGCACATCGTGGCCGAGAACCACGACCAGCTGGCCTGGTACTGCTGGACCGTGGACAACCCGGATCCGGACAAGATCCCCTGGGGCGATTACTACGTGCCCACCTGGGACTTTGCCGACATCCCGCCGGGCGGCATGGCCCCCCGGGTCCTGGACTTCCGGGTGGACGGAACGGGCATTCTCCCGGGCGATCCCCGCTACGCCGTGATCCTGGACTCGGCGGAGTTGGGTCTCGACATTCTGCTGAACCGCACCACGAGCCTGAAGATCAGCACCTGGCTCGACCAGCCGGCAATCGACACCGGGGTGCCCTACCCTCACCTTGAGGAAATGCTCCCGTATCGTAGCAGCGACTGCTCCGTGTTTCACGACCGCGAGGAAGAGCCGGCGGAAGGCGGCCTGAGCCTCGACATCCGCAAGCCACCGGTCGAGCCGGCCGTGGACGCATGGACCGGGCCCGTTCGGGATGCCCACGCCCTGCGCGGTCAATGGTTCCTGGAGATGGCGACCGGAGACGAGCAGGTTCGCACGCACGAGTTCTACGATCCCGTGGAGGCGGGCGTGGCGTCGAACAGCCCCGCGGCCATTCACGGCGTGGCCGGCAACGTACAGTTCGACGCCAACCAGAACATCACGGGCTTCGACCTGACGGTGACCATCACGAACAACACCCCGTGGCCCTATTCCTGGATGGACGGCGACAACAGCCACGGCGAGTTCCTGAGCACGCGCGAGCAGTACGAGGGGACGCTCTACGACGTGAAATGGGTGGCCGAGTTCGCCATAGACCCGAACGTGGGGTTCCCGACAGGCTACCCGTACCCCTATCGCGACACGGACCCGCACATCGTGGCGATCGAACCGGAACAGCTCGCGTGGTACTGCTGGACGCCCGAGAACCCGGACCCGGAGAAGCAACCCTGGGGCGCGTACTTCGTGCCGACCTGGGACTTCGGCGACATCCGCCAGGGGGCTTCCTTCTCGCGAACGATCAACTTCTCCGTGGACGGGGGCGGGCTGCCCCCGGCCGACCCGCGGTACGGGGTCATAACGAATTCGGCGAACAACGGGGACGACTGTTTGCTGAACCGCACCACGAGCCTGAAGATCAGCACGTGGATCGACGACATCGCCCTCGACCCGGGCACACCGTACCCGCACCTGGAGGACCAGATGCCGTTGCGGAGCAGCGACTGCTCGGTGTTCCACAACATCGAGCCGGAGCCCGAGTGGGGCGGCCTGAGCCTGCCGGTCACCAAGCCGGAGGTGCTTCCGGACATCAGTTGGACCGGACCGCAGATCGACCCGCACGCAAAGCACGGGCAATGGTTCCTCAATTCGCGCCTCGTGGAGGAGTTCCGCACCCACGAGTTCTATGACAACGTGCCGCTGGATGTGGTCATGCCGGGCCTGGGTTCGAGGGCGATCGAAGGCTACGCCACGAACATACAGTACGATGCCGCCGGCGCAAATATCGTGGCGTTCGACATCGTGGCCACGATCACCAACCTGACGCCGTATCCGTATGACTGGATGGACGGATCGAACAGCCACTACGAGTCCCTTTCGACCCTGAACCAGTACGAGGGCACCCTGTTCGACACCAAGCTCACTGCGGAGTTCAGCGTCGCGGATTCGACAATGATTCCGCCCGCTCCCATACCGCCGTACCGGGACACCGACCCGCACATCGTGGCCCTGGACCCGGACCAGTTGGCGTGGTACTGCTGGACACCGGAGAATCCCGAGCCGGACCTCGTCCCGTGGGGGCAATACTACGTTCCCGTCTGGGACTTCGGCGACATCCCCCGGGGGAGTTCGGCCACCCGGATGCTCAGTTTCCAGGTGGACGGGGCCGGGTTGTCCTCGACCGACCCGCGGTTCCAGGCCATCGTCACCTCGGCACAGACGGGTTCCGACCTGCTCCTGAACCGCAGCTCGAGCCTGAAGATCAGCACCTGGATCGACGACCTGGCCATCGATCCCGGAACGCCGTACCCGCACCTGGAGGAGGAAACGCCGCTGCGGAGCAGCGACGTCTCGGTCTTCCACAACACGGCAGACCAGCTCGACATCGCCGCCTCGCTCGACTGGAGCTGGGTCTACCAGAACACGCCGCAGAGTACGGCGTGGCGGCACAAGTGCGTGCTGGCCATCACGATCGTGAACGACCCGAACGGCAACTTGACCTATAGCTCCTTCGTAACCCAGAATGTGATGAGCACGGGCAAGGTGATCATCCAGCCCACCGCGAATCCGCTCGTCTGGGACATCCTCGGCGGAGACGCCACCGTGCCCGACCCGATCGGCAGCGTCACCCTGAACGTCCTGGTCGTGGGCAACGAGGTCGGCGGACTGGACACCACGACCGTCACCCTGAACGTCCGGCAGCTCGGCGACATCGACGGCAACGGGTTCGTCAACCTGATCGACAAGGTCAACTTCAACAAGCGGCTCAACGGGATGGTGACGCCGTACCCGGATCGGTGCTACGATCTGACGGGCGACACGTTCGTCAACGTACTGGACAAGGTGATCATGAACCGCGCCCTGAACGGAATGCCGATTCCGTAGCGTCCGCGAGGGCAAACGTCGTAAGTGCTCAAGGGCCGCCCCGTTCACCGGGGCGGCCCTCTCTTTTACCTTCCAGCATGTGCGCGGCGTTCGGAAGCAAGCGATTCGGTCCGCCCCGAGAGGCAGAGTTCGCAGGGGACAGGACCACGGGACCGACCGGACACCCGTAAAGGCTCGCCGAAGACGGAATATACGAAAGAAAAAAAAGACGGCCTCATCCCGAAATCGAATCGTGGCGAGGCTCCGAGCCCCCAGGCTAACGCCGATCGCGGAAGAAGCCCTGGAGGAGCGCCCGGCACTCGTCGTCCCGAATGCCCTCGACCACCTCGACGCGGTGGTTCAATCGTTCGTCTTCAAGCAGGCGGTAGAGCGATCGAACGGCCCCGGCCTTCGCGTCGCGCACGCCGAACACCACGCGCGGAATGCGGGCAAGCACGATCGCTCCCGCACACATGGGGCAAGGCTCCAGCGTCACGTACAGCGTGGTGTCCTCCAGCCGCCAGTCGCCCAGGGCCTCGGCCGCCTGCGTGATGGCGATCATCTCCGCGTGGGCCGTCGGGTCGTGCAGGGTCTCCCGCTGGTTATGCGCGCGCGCCAGGACCGTTCCGTGACGGGTGATACAGCAACCGATCGGAACCTCGTCCGCCTCACGGGCTCGCCGGCCTTCCCGAAGGGCCACCTCCATCATCGCTTCGTCGCTCGGATCAGAAAGGCTCAACGCCCGAACCCCAATAAAAATGGTACGCCCAGGAGGACTCGAACCCCCAACCTTCGGTTCCGTAGACCGACGCTCTATCCAGTTGAGCTATGGGCGCACCAGTACGTCGCTTCAGATTTTGGCCGGACCTCTCGGCACACCAAGACATCCGTTGCCGAGCATCCTTTCGAGCTTAGTGTACCAGACCGCCCTTCCATGTCAAGCTCGCACGGCGGCGCGGCCGTGCAATTCGATCCGTCGCCGGCATCATGGACCCGGGATGCCTTGGCGGCGCGAGCACTGCAGGCGAAAGGCGAACGCCTTACACTCCCAAAGTGCTTGCCATCATCGTCCCAGACGCTATGCTTGAGCGCTTCGGAGTTCGGACAGTCGACCTGCAAGGAAGGAGAAAGGCATGCGGTCCCCCGATGACCGACCCAACGTAATCCTCGTCAACTGCGACGACCTCGGCTATGGCGACCCGGGATGCTACGGTTCGCCGGTCAACCACACCCCGGCGCTCGATCGCATGGCCGCCGAGGGCGTTCGGCTCACGGACTTTTACATGGCCAGCCCCGTGTGCTCGCCGTCCAGGGGCGCCATGATGACCGGCTGCTACCCGCCGCGCATCAGCTTCGACGTCTTCGAGGCGGCCTCGAACCAGAGC
>CAZGEE010000085.1:0-7017 GCA_964525035.1 uncultured Anaerolineales bacterium | reverse complement strand
GCGTGTGGGCCCGGCGCGCGGCGACCGTCGGCGCGAGCGGTTCGGCCAGCACCTGCGGGGAGACGAGGTGCAACGGCTCCGGCACGTCGGCCACGTGCGCCAGGAACTCCGCGTCCTCGCTGACCAGTCCCTCGCGGCGCCGGACGCCACCCGTGGCGACGGGTTTCATCACGCCGACGTCCCAGCCCTTCCGGCGCAGGGCCGCGGCCAGGCCGGCGGCCACCACCGTCTTGCCGACCTCCGTGTCCGTCCCCGTGACGAAGAAGCCGCGAGCCTGGCTCAATGCTCGGTCTCCCGACGAATGGCCTTGGCCGTCGTCTCGACCAGAAAGTCGATCTCCGCCGGCGTGATCGACAGCGGAGGCATAATGATCACGACGTCGCCCAGGGGCCTCAGGATCAGCCCGTCGTCCCGCACCGCGCGGCAGACACGGTTCCCGACGGCCCGCTCGGCCGGGTACGGTTGTTTCGATTCGCGGTCGGCGACCAATTCCACGCCGACCATCAGCCCGCGTTGACGAACGTCGCCGACGTGCTCCAGTTCCCGAAGCTCCTCGAGCCGGGCCGCAAGACGGTCGATCTTCTCCGGCAGGCGCTCGAGCACCCGCTCGGTTTCGAACACCTCCAGGCCGGCGACCGCCGCCGAGGCCGCCAGGGCGTTGCCGGTATAGGTGTGCCCGTGGTAGAAGGTCTTCCCCGCCGCCCGCGGAGCAAGGAACGCCTCGTAGACGTGCTCGCGCGCGACGGTCGCCGCCAGCGGAAGGTACCCGCCGGTGATCCCCTTGCCGAGGCACAGGAGGTCCGGCACCACGTTCTCATGCTCGCAGGCGAACAGGCGGCCGGTCCGTCCGAATCCGACCGCCACTTCGTCGGCGATCATGAGGCAGCCCGCCCGGTCGCACGCCTCGCGGACCCGTCGAAGGTAGCCCTCGGGGTGCACGATCATCCCCGCGGCCCCCTGGACCAGCGGCTCGACGATGAACGCCGCGATCTCGTCGGCCCGTTCGTCCAGGGTGCGGTCCATCTCGTCGGCGCAGGCGAGCCCGCAGGTGGCCGGCTCCCGCCCCAGGGGGCACCGGTAGCACCACGGGACCGGGACACGATCCACGTCGAAGAGCAAGGGCCGATAGGTCCGGTGAAACAGGTCGATCCCGCCGACCGAGACGCTGCCCAGCGTGTCGCCGTGGTAGGCCTCCTGGAGGGCCACGAACCGCCGCCGCCCCGGCTCGGGCGATTCCTTCTGGCCGTGATACTGGAACGCGATCTTCAGGGCCGCCTCCACGGCCGTGGCCCCGTCGTCGCTGTAGAAGACGTGGTCCAGGTCGCCGGGCGTCCGCTCGACGAGCCGCCGGGCGAGCTCGATGGACGGCGGGTTGCCGAGGCCCAACAGTGTGCTGTGGGCGATGCGGCCCAACTGGCCGCGCACCGCCCGGTCGATCTCCGGCCGCCGGTGCCCGTGAACGTTGCACCACAGGCTGCTGATCCCGTCGAGGTAGCGCCGCCCACCGGCGTCGACGAGGCAGTTTCCCTCTCCGGCGACAATGACCAGCGGATCGTCATACTCGGCCATGGGCGTAAAGGGGTGCCAGACCGTGGCGCGGTCCAGGGCCTGAAGCTCCGGGACCGAGTGGCCATAGAGCGGATCGCTCGCCATGCTCACGTTCCGAAGAACAGTTTCACGTGGTGGCCGGTGCCGGCCCCGAGCACGTCGCGGGCGGAGCCCCGGTTGCGGCCGATCTCGACCAGGTCGGTGCTGCCCACGTAGGCCACGAGCTCGCCCAGCTCGACGTCGGCGTAGGTGCGCCAGATGCCGTGGATCGTCTGCCCGCAGAGCTTGATGGTGACCTTCTTCCGCTCCTCCTCCGACTCGGGCAGCATGTCCGACCGCACGTTGGTCACCAGGTTGCCGAAACGGTCGACCGACAGGATCTCACCGCGGAGGCCGCCGTCGGTCCGTTCGGCGGAGGAGATGTCCAGCCGAACCAGCGAACTCCGCTCCGGGCCGACCTCCTCGACCGGGACGCCGCCGGCCAGGTGCGCTGCCACGTGGGCGAAGATGTCCCGCCCGTGGAACGTCGGCGAGATGTTCGGGGCGCACAGCTCGCCGTTTTCCACCGCGAAGATCCGTTCGGGGGTCACGCTCTTGAGCAGGAACGACATCAGGCCGTTGTCCGGAACCAGGAAAATGTACCCGTGCAACTCCACGGCCAAGACGGTTCGCTCGCCGCCGACGCCGGGGTCCACCACGCCCACGTGAATGGCGCCGGGCGGGAAACTGCGGTACGTCGCATACAGGGCGTAGCTCCCGGCGACGAGGTCGTGCTCCGGCACGGCGTGGGTGATGTCCACGATCCGGGCGTCCGGACAGATCCGGTAAATGACGCCCTTCATCGCGGCCGGGTAGAACGACTCCTGACCGAAGTCGGTCATCAGGGTGATGATTGCCATCCGCGCGTCTCCCTTCGCTCCTTGGACCCGATCTCCGGGAGTGTAGCAGAGGCCGGCGGGACGGTCAATGCCGACCGGCGGTTGGTCGCGCGGGCCCCGACCCCCTATAATAAACCGCCATGGGAGCGAAAGCGGTCACAGCCATGAGCGGCGGCGTGGATTCGACCCTCGCGGCCCTGCTGCTGAAGGAGCAGGGTTACGAGGTCACGGGCGTCTTTATGCGCTCCAGCGCTACCGTGTCGCCGTCCGGCACGGGTGCTGCTGCGGGCTGCCCCGCCGAGCAGGAGGCCCGGCGCGCCGCCGAACACCTCGGGATCGAGTTGCAGGTGGTGGACGTTTCCCGGGACTTCCTTCGGCTGATCGAGACGTTCGTGTCGGAGTACGGGGCCGGGCGAACGCCCAACCCCTGCCCCGTCTGCAACCGCGAGGTCAAGTTCGGCGTGCTGATGGATCACGCCGCGTCGCTCGGCGCCTCGGTGATGGCCACGGGACACTACGCGCGGATCGAGCGCCGCGACGGCGAGACGGCCTTGCTCCGGGCCGCCCACCGGGACAAGGACCAGTCATACGCGCTGTTTGCGATTCCGCGGGATCGGCTCGATCGGATCACCTTCCCGCTGGGCGAGTGGTCGAAGGACCGGGTGCGGGGCCTGGCGCGGGAGCACCGCCTCCGGGCCGTGGACAGGCCGGAAAGCCAGGACATCTGTTTCGTCAGCGGAGATTACCTCGACCTGGTCCGCGAGCGCCGGCCCGAGTTGCTTCGGCCGGGCCCGATTGTGGACGAGACGGGTCGCGAGGTCGGCCGACACGAGGGCATCGCCGCGTTCACGATCGGCCAGCGCCGCGGCATCCGCGTGGCCTTCGGCGAGCCGAGGTACGTGACCACGCTCGACCCGGTCTCGGCGACCGTGACCGTGGGCCCGGCGTCCCACCTGCTCGCGTCCGGTCTGCGGGTACGGGACGTCAATTGGCTCACGGCCGCGGTGCCCGACGAACTCCGCAACGTCCGCGTACAGATCCGCTATCGCCACCGCCCGGCGCCGGCCCGGCTGCGCCGCGACGGAGATGAGATCCTCGTAACGTTTGACCGGCCCCAGCGCGCCGTCACGCCCGGACAGGCCGCGGTGTTCTACCGCGAGGACCGGGTGCTCGGCGGCGGGTGGATCGCCGGCGCCCTGGGCCGGGAGGCAATGGAGCCTTGAACATCGTCGCAATCATCCACACGGGCGGCCTGGGCGACTTCCTCCAGTTGCTCCCGGTGCTTCGGGGTATCCGCCGGCGCCACCCGGGCGTCGAGGTGCATCTCGTCGGAAGGCCCGAATGGGCGGTGCTGGCGAAGCGGGCCCGCCTGGCGGACCGCGTCACGGCGTTCGAGACCAGCCGCCTGCACCGCCTCTTTGTCCGCGGGACCTCGTTTGATCGAGCCTGCCCGGCCGTGGCCGGAGCCGATCTCATCCTGAGCTTCCTCCCGGACGAGACGTTCCGCGCGAACCTGGCCCGCCTCACGGGTGCCCGGGTCATCGGGGCGCGCAGTTTCCCGCGGCCCGGCGGAACGGGCGTCCCCGCGGCCCGGTACATTTATGACCAGGTCGCCACCGAACTGGACCTCCCGGCAAGCGACGCGATTCCACGGTTGCCTCTGCCCGACGACCCGGCGGTCTCGGCATCGGTCGCCGACCGCTTTACCTGCACCCGTGGTTGCGTTGCCGTGCATCCCGGCAGCGGGAGCCGGAAGAAGAACTGGCCCTTGTCGAATTTCCATCGCCTGTGCGAGCGCTTTCGAGAGCGTGGCCTCCGGCCCGTGTGGCTGCTCGGCCCGGCCGAGATGGAACGTGAGGAGTTTGCACCTTTACTGGAGGCGGGCGCGTGTCTTGCCGGCGCGACGCTTCCGGAGGTGGCATCGCTGCTCACCGTCGCCTGCTTATACGTGGGAGGCGACAACGGCGTCACGCACCTGGCGGCCTCCGTCGGGACGCCGACTGTCGCGCTGTTCGGGCCGAGCGACGCTCGCGTCTGGGCTCCGCGGGGTAGCCACGTGCAATGCGTGGTCTCGGAGTCGGCGCGCATGGACGGAGTTTCCGTGGACGCGGCGTGGAAGGCGGCCTGTCGTTTGCGGCCTGCGGCGAAATGCGGGCCAGAGCAAACAGGCCGTGCGAATCCTGTTGGACCGCAACCCGAAAACAACGTAGACTACGGATAGGGGAAACATGGAGTGCGGACAGGGCCGTGGGCACATCGAGTCGTTCGGCAACAAGTAGGGCCTCACGCGTAACGGACTGTGCCGCCCGAGAGAGGCCCTTGCGCTGGGATGGGCGAAATTAAGGGAGAAGCTCGTTCCCGTCGATAAGTAAATGACGACTGAACCACCGTATTGTCCGAGGTAAAAATGGCGCTTTCAAGGCAATTTTTTCAGCTCCGAACTCCGGGGACCGCTTGTGAAGCGATGTTTCAGCGTAACCGCGTGGGAGTGAGCAGGTTACGGCAGCAAAGGGCGTCGTAAGAAAATCGTAGAAAATCGGCCCTTTTCGGAAGCTATCTCAGGTCAGGACAAGCGCTTGTCAGAACAAGGGAGGCCCCATGGCACCGTCACCCACCAACTCCAAGCCGATTCGGCCGCTGTCTCGTCCCCACGGTCTGGTTGCGACTCTTCGGGTCGCCGGCGTCGTGCTCCTCTTGGCCGGGCTTGCGGGCATTGCAACCGTATGGCTGGTCAACCCTCTCGCCGGGACCGACATGACGCTGTTGCGGCGAATCGCCGGGACGGGCGGCGGGCTGGCTGTGGCCTGCCTCGGCGTGGCCTTCTATGGACTGGCCCTGATCGTTCATTACAGCTACCACACGGCCCTCAATATCCGCGCCGCCGAGCGACACCAGATGACCCGCGAGGGTGAAACGACGCCCGAGGCGAAGTCGGGCTCGCCCGGCTTCAACGACGAGGTCGTCAGTCTGCTGCGGGAGATCAACGAAAACGCGTTGCTTACCGACCAGGACAAGGCCCGTAAGCGCGTGCGCATGGCCGAGACCTCGCGCCAGCGGATGCTCGCCGAGGCCCGGCAACTGATCGACGCTACCAAGTGGCCGGCTGCCAAGGCCCGGATCCAGGACCTCCGAGCGGAGTATCCCGACGACGAAGAGGTTCGGAAACTTGGGCGCCGGCTGGACGAGGCCATGAAGGAGCACCAGCAGATCGATATTATGACCTCCAGTGAACAAATTCGAAGTTATATGTCGCTCGGCGTCTGGGACAAGGCCCATACCGCCGCCCGCGAACTGGCCGAGAAGTACCCGAACGTGCCCGAGGCCCAGAAAATGCAGCAGGTGGTCGACATGGAGGAACAGGTCGGCCAGAAGGAGGACCGCCTGCGCCTGTACCGCGAGATCGAGCACCTGGTCGCCCGGAAGCACTACCGGGAGGCCAAGCGGGCCGCCGAGTTGCTGGTGGAACGCCACAGCGAAAGCCCCGAGGCAGCGGCGCTGCGTGCCCAGATGGACGAGTTGACGCGGAACTCCGACATCGAGGCCCGGAGGGAAATGGAAGCCCGGATCATCGAGTACACCAGGCAGGATCGGCACCGGGAGGCCTACGAGGTGGCCAAACTGCTGATGGAACAGTACCCGGACTCGCCCCAGGCCGTCGCACTGCAGGACAAAATGGACCAGTTGCGCGAGCGCGCGAACGCAAGCTGACCGGCTTTCTCCCCCTCCTCCCTGATCGGAAGACCGGGCCAAACTCATCCGGCCCCGGCTGCGAGCAAGCTTGGGATAGCGCCGCACGCCTTGGGCCGCCGCGCCGTTCCTTGTACCGGTTCAATTCTCCAAGCCTCCGTCCTCGGGGAACTTTTTCCTGGAGAGCGCCTCTCCGTCCTGCCGAAAGCCCCTACGGGAGAGATTCCAGGACGCGCCAACTCGGTATTGCGACAGGCCCATGCTGAAGAGTCTGAAAGTTGCCGACATCGCCCGGTTGATTCTCGCGGTCGCGGCCCTGGTGCTGGCTCTGTGGACCCACGCCGTGGGCCAGGGCATCTGAACCGACGCGAGACGACCGCCCCTGCCTTACGGGAGGAGCCCGTGCCGCCCAGCACTGACGGTACGGGCTCTCCCTTTGCGCCCGAGCTCGCGCCGCCGACCGGCACCCGATCCGGCGCCTGATGCCGTTTGTGGATCGCCCGCTGCCGGAGCTGCGGCTGCCATTGCAACAGCGGCGGACCTGCCGGGACACCGGGTAGGACAGCCTGGCGCCGGAGGCGGTGGAGAGATTATGGTTGATGGGTACTGCCATCGGCAGTATAAAGATGAGGGTACGCGTGTGCGATCGGTGACGGCCCTGCGAGCGGGCGGCGGGTCCTGAGGACCGACAAGAGCGGCGAGAGCGACGTGCAGTACGACGACTATTACAACCAGCGTTGGCAACTGCTGGAGGTCCGCAAGGACGAGGACGCGGACCCGCTGAAACAGTACGTCTGGAGCGCCCGGTACATCGACGCCCCGGTGGTGTGCTGGCGGGACAGCGACACCGACGGCACGGTGGACGAGACGCTGGGCTACCTGACGGATCGAGCGGAGCGAAGAC
>CAZGEE010000084.1:0-7077 GCA_964525035.1 uncultured Anaerolineales bacterium | reverse complement strand
CCGGAGGAGTTGACGCCCATGCCGCCGGCGACCCTCAGGCTCTCCGGTCGAACACCGGAGGACACTGTGGAATTCCCCCTCGAGCGGAGCGGGCCGGGCCGGTGGAAACTGTCAAATACGACCATCCCGCCGGGGGCATACGCGTATGCCCTGACGATCGAGAAGGCTGCCGGCAGTGAACTGGTGAGCCGGGGAACCCTGAGCACGGGCCCTGCCCTGGAATACCGGCACCTGGACAACAACGAGCGGTTTCTCTCGGATCTCGCATCGGTGGGGGGCGGCGAGGTGCTCGCGTCGCCGGAAGACGTGGATGCGCTGGTGACCTCGGGAATCCGGCGGCTGGGCCTTTGGCCGCTGCTCCTGGGCCTTGCCCTTCTGCTGGTGCTCTACGACGTGGCGGCGGGGCTGTGGACGCGGGAACAGTAGCCGTAGACCCCGCTGGGTCCGCGAGCGGGAGGGCTCAGTCGGTCATGTCGACGTCCTTGCCGAACTGGAGGGCCACCGACGTCCAGTCGCCCATGGGTTCGACGCGGCGGATGGTAGCGCGGCGCTGCACCTGGCGCGGGCGCTGCGCGTTCGGCAGCAGGAGGTTCATCTCGATTTCCACTTCCGCCCCGGCCTCCGGTTCCCTGACGGCGGGACCGAGGATCTTGACGCCGCCGGCGCTGATGTCGACGGTCTTGCCCTTGACCAGGAGCCGCCGACGCCGGTCGAAGACCTTGGCCGGACAGGCCACCACGACACGGGGATGCTGCCTGCGTTCACTTGCCACGTTGTTCTCCAACCCCCCTTCCGCTGTAACGTTATCGCCTGATCGGGGAGCCGGCCTTTAGCGGACTTGGCGCCGCAGGTGGTAATATGTCATTCGGTAGTGTCCTGAAGCTCGGCGCCGGCGTCTTCCGGCACCGGCCGGGCCCGGCCGAAGGCGACGACCACTTCGATGATCATCCACGCGGCCAGAAGAACCGTGACGGCGTTGATGGTGGTGAGGAGCCAATTTCCTTCCCGGAAGAAATCGGACTGCTTCATCACGAGGGCCCAAAGGGTCATCACGAGCATGAACAGGCACGGGATGCCGGTGATCAGCAACTTGAGGCCGCCTTTGCGCTTCAGGTACATCGTGACCACGAGCAGCGCCAGGGCCGCCACAAGCTGGTTCAGCGCGCCGAACAGCGGCCAGAGCTTCAGCGCCCCGGCCCCGCTCCAACCGACCGAGAAGGCCAGTCCGCCGGCGGTGATCACCGCGATGGCCGTCGCCACGTAACGGTTGCCCAGGGCGGGCAGGCGGACCTCCGGCGCGAGTTCGCCGATCACGTAGCGCTGGAGTCGCGTGGCGGTGTCGAGCGTGGTCCCCGCGAACGAGGCCACGAACACACCCATGATGATGATGGCGATGTCGCGAGGAATGCCGAAGGACTTGATCATGTTGGCGCTGCCCAGAACAAAGACGTTGACCTTCTGGGCCAGGCCCTTCGCGGCCGCCCAATCCTGGTAATGGTGATTCCAGGCGGCCTGTCCCGTCAGGACCCCCGCCCCGCCGTCTCCCGCGTCGTAATAGATGCCGATGCCCGCGGCCACGGCGATGATGACCAGCGTGGCCAATGCCCCTTCCATCAGCATCGAGCCGTATCCCACCGGGAGCGCATCGCCCTCGCAGTCGAGCTGCTTGCTGCTCGTGCCGGAGGCCACGAGGCTGTGAAATCCCGAGATGGCCCCGCACGCGATCGTGACGAACAGGAACGGCCAGATCGGGGGAGCCCCCGACGGCGCGACCTGAAATTTCGGGGCCACGATGTCCAACTGGCCGCCGAAGCCGGAGACCAGCACGCCGAGGACCATCAGGCTCATCGCGATGAAGAGCTGCCAGGCGTTGATATAGTCCCGGGGCTGCAGCAGCGTCGTCACGGGCAACGTCGACGCGACGTACGCGTAAATCAGGAGGATGATGGTCCAGACTCCCGCGGGCGGGATGGACGCGGTGAGCGACTCCGGCATGGCCAGCGGAAGCCAGTGC
The DNA here is from genome assembly GCA_964525035.1 of uncultured Anaerolineales bacterium. GTDB lineage: Bacteria > Planctomycetota > Phycisphaerae > FEN-1346 > JAACEH01 > CAZGEE01. The sequence continues at coordinate 5,063 of CAZGEE010000084.1, read as the reverse complement.
CCGGCAACCACCGTTGCGTACATGGCCCCGACGGCCAGGATGGTCGCCACGACCACGTTCCACCGGCGGCGGGTGATGGCCCAGCCCAGGGCGATGGCGATCGGGATCTCGCACCAGACGGGAAAGACCGCTTCCTCGAAGGCCGAGAACAGGAACGCGATCACCAGGCCGAAGATGGCGATGACGATCAACAGCTCCAGGAAGACGATGCAGAACAGGATCTTCCGCACCCGGGGGTTGATGTACCGGGAGGCCACCTCCGAGATGCTGACCCCGCGGTTCCGCAGCGAGACGACCAGGGCCCCGAAGTCGTGCACCGCCCCCATGAAGATGCTGCCGAAGAACACCCAGATGATGGCGGGAACCCATCCCCAGATGATGCCGATGGCGGGCCCGACGATCGGGCCGGTGCCCGCGATGGAGGTGAAGTGATGGCCGAAGACCACACCCTTGCGGGTCGGCACGAAGTCCACGCCGTCTTCGAGCTCGTGAGACGGCACGTTGCACAGCTCGCGAAGTCTGAAGATGCGCCGTGCAAGGAAACGCCCGTATGTGCGATAGGCCACGATGTAGCCGACGAACACGACGACCATCAGCAGGATGACTCTCACGGCGGCACCTTCCCGCTGCCCGGCCTTGGGCTCAGGCCCACCACATCGCCCCGGGCTTCTCGACCGTCATGACCTGGCGCAGCAGCTCGACGGCCTTGGCGAAACCTTCCGACACGCTCAGCAGGCTATCCTCGTGCTCGATCGAGATCACGTCGTCGTATCCGATCATGCGCAGGTTGCTGACGAAGTCGCGCCACCAGGCCGGGCCGTGACCGTAGCCGACGGTTCGGAAGACCCAGGATCGGTGCAGCTCGTCGCCGTAACTTTTGGTGTCGAGGTTCCCGTTCACCGCCTCGTTCAGCGGGTCGATCCGCGTGTCCTTGGCGTGGACGTGGTAGATCACGCGCTTGCCCAGCTCCCGGACAACGACCAGCGGATCCATGCCCTGCCAGAACAGGTGGCTCGGATCCAGGTTGGCGCCGAGGTTCTTCCCGCACTCCTTGCGGATGCGGAGCAGGCTCTCGGTGTGGTAGACGCTCATGCCGGGATGCATCTCGAACGCCACGTTGATGCCGTGGTCCGCGGCGAACTTCGCCTCGCGCTTCCAGTACGGGATAATCTTCTTCTCCCACTGCCACTGGAGCGCCTCGGCGAAGTCGGGCGGCCAACTGCAGACGATCCAGTTCGGCGTCCGGTCGCGTTCGCTGCCGCCGGGGCACCCACTGAAACAGGTGATCGTGCGGACGCCGATCATCTCGGCCAGCCGCACGGTGTTCCGCCACACCTCGTGATGCTTCTTCCCGACCGACGCCTTCGGGTGGAGGGGGTTCCCGTGGCACGCCAGGGCGCTGATCTCGAGCCCCCGGTCCTCGGCCTTGCGGGCCCACTCCGCGGCCCGGTTCTTGCTGCCCACGAGCTGCTTGAGCCGGCAATGCTTGCCCCCGGGATAGTTCCCCGTGGCGATCTCCACGGTGTCGAGCTTCATCCGCGCCGCGTTCTCCAGCGCCTTCTCGAGACTCATTCCGCCGAACAGGGCCATCATGACGCCGAGTTTCATCCTTTTCTCCTTCGCTTCTCCGGCAGCGCTTGCCGATCGAACCGCCGCCCCCGGCCTATTTCATCTCGCTCAACTTCACCCACCGCCGCTCGCGGGCGCTCAGGAGGACGGCGTCCAGCACGCGCTGGACCTCGAAGGCGTCCTCGAAGTCCGGGTGGAACGCCTCGCCCCCGCCGAGCGACCGCATCACGTCCGCCACGGTGTTGATGAAACCGTGCTCGTAGCCCAGGCCGTGGCCCGGCGGCCACCAGGCGTCGATGTACGGGTGCGGGGGATCGGTGGCCAGGATGCGGCGGAATCCCTGGGCGTGGTCCGGGTCGTCCACGTTGTAGTACTGGAGCTCGTTCATTCGCTCGAAGTCGAACAGCAGCGACCCTTTCGAGCCGTAGATCTCGATGCAGTTGGCGTTGCGTCGGCCCGCGGCGAACCGGGTCGCGGTGAAGGTGGCCACGGCGCCACTGCTCATTCGGGCCATGAACATCGTGGCGTCGTCCACGGTGACGCGGCCCATCTTCTTCTTTCCCTTGCCCTTGCGGGCCCCGAGCCCCTGGCCGGCCATCTCGCCGGTCGGGCGCTCCTTGACGAACGTCTCGGTCATCCCGCAGACTTCCCGGAACGCGTCGCCCGTGATGTAGCGGGCCAGGTCGATGCTGTGCGCGTTGATGTCGCCGTGCGCCCCACTGCCGGCGTTCTGTTTCTTCAACCGCCAGATCAGGGGGAACTCGGGGTCCATGATCCAGTCCTGGAGGTAGCAGGCTCGGATGTGATAGAGGCGTCCGATGCGGCCTTCCTCGACCATTCGGCGGGCGAGCGTCACGGCGGGGCAGCGACGGTAGTTGAACGCCACGAAGTGGCGGACCCGCGCCTTTTTGACGGCCGAGACCATCTCCTTCGCCTCGTCCAGGTTGCGCGCGAGTGGTTTCTCACAGAACACGTGCTTGCCGGCCTTCGCCGCCGCGACGGCCATGTCGTGGTGCAGATCGTTCGGCGTGCAGATGTCCACGAGGTCCACGTCGTCGCGTGCGACGGCCTTGCGCCAGTCGGCCTCGGTGTGCTGCCATCCCCACCGCTGGGCAACCTTCTTCAGCTCGTCCCGGTCGCGGCGGCAGAAACAGGTCATCACGGGTTCTGCCGGCAGGCGGAAGAACTTCGGCGCCTTCAGATAGGCATTCGAATGCGCCTTGCCCATGAACCCGGCGCCGATGAGAGCGACGCGAATGCGCTTCCCGGCCATCGTCATCCTCCTGGTCAGGCGGGACCGAATGGGACGGACTGGCTTGTGCCAACCATCGGAACCGGATGATAGATGGCGGGCACGGGCCTTTCAAGCACAAAACGAGGTCGCGGGAGCGGGCAGCCGCACGCCCGGCGCACCGGAAGCAAAACGAGAGATCCGAAAGGCACGGACACAAAAAAGCGATCCTTCCACCAAGCGGCGGAAGGATCGCAAAAGAATCGCACTGCCCGAGGCCTCGGCGACGGCCCCGCAGGGTTCGGCGCTTAGCGCTGGATGAAGAAGCTCAGGTGGCTCGGACGCTCGTCCATCAGCAGGTTGGTGTTGACGTCGTCGATCAGCGAACGCCAGTCGGCCTGCGCCGTGTGACGTCGCACGCGCTCGGTATAGATCTGGTGGCTGTCCTTCGGGCCACAGCCGACCATGCCCACGAAAATGCCCACCAAAACGGCCACAATAATGAGTTTTTGCATTGACCGACTCCCGATCAAGTACCCCGTGTTCCGCGTCTCTCCATGGCTGTACGAGAATTCGAATGACAACGGCACGGCAGTCTAGCGGCTCGCAAGGAAATTGTCAAGCCGCAAAAAGGAGGTGATCCTTCCCCCAAAACGGGCCCTGACGCGGCAATCGCGGCCCTTCCGGCCGCTCCTCTCGCCGGCGAAGCCAGGGACGCTACGAACAAGCACGGCCTTCACTGCATCCAGGTGCAAATGACTTCAGCTGCGGGCATCGGCACGGGACAGGCGCGGCGACGTGGGCCGCCGATTTCACCTTCTCGGAAGCGAAATCAGTGTTTCCCGTGATCGGACTTCCAGGGACGCTCCTGGTCGGATGGCTGGTCGGGAGACCGGTCCAAGGCCCGCCCGGGCGGCTCGGACAACCGCTCCCGGAATGCCCCGGAAACTTCCCGGAGCGAAAGGGAGCCGATGCGCTCGACCATCTCCTTGCCGGGCTTGAAGGCCACGACGGCTCTTCTCGGCACGTCCAGGCGCTGATTCGTGCGCGGGTTGCGGGCCTTGCGCGGCGCCCGGACCTTGACCTCGAACACGCCGAAGTTTCGCAACTCGATGCGTTTGTCGCGCACCAGGGAGGAAATAATCTCTTCGAACACTCGCTGCACCACTTCGTGGACCACGTTCTGACTGAGGGTCATGTCGGATGCTATCGTCTTGATGATTTCTTTCTTCGTCATTAGCAGTCCCCTCGAGCGACACCCCAACGTCCGGCTTCCCCCGCTTGCGGAGCGACTGGTAATATACGCGCATCTATTCAGCATTGTCAAGTACCAAACCCACCGCGGCACCGTCGGCCGGTGACGCCCCGAGCCCCCACGCATTGCGGGCCAGGTACGACAGGGCCGGGCCGTACCACCAGGGAAGTCCGACCTCGCGCGAGAGCGCAATCAGTTGCACGCGAAGGGATTCCGGCAGACGACCCCGCTCCTCCGTGCCTTCCTCGGCGCAGAAATAGAGCCGGCAACCCAGGGGACGCACCGGCCGGACAAGACACCGGGAACTTTTCCAAAAAGGGCAAAATCCTTTTTTTATGCTGCGACACGCGTTCTCCGGCGAAACCACCCTCTCTCGACGGGCCCAGGCCAACAACACGTCCAGCTCCATTCGCGTCGCAAACAGAACGTGGCCCGCCCGGGGGAAGTCGCAACATCGGCCGCAACGGGCGCACCGCGCCTTGGCCACCGCCGGATGGGCCGCCACCAGGCGCCAGAGCCGTCGCAAGCCGGGCACCAGGGCCACCGACGGCGGGACAAACCGAGGCACGGGTTCCCACGGCGCCGGCCCGCTCGAACGAAAGGAAACCGGGTCCATGGCCTCACTCAAATATCCATTCGCCGGCGCTGGGCCTCGATCTCCTCGAGCGTCCACAGCCGGCCGTGGTTGATCCCCGGGCATCGGCGCGCCGCGCGCCGCCACGTCCGCGGGGACCGAAGGTTGCTCGGCCAGAAAGGCCATGTGCGGCACTGCATCGGTCGGACCTCGTAGACGCGGCAATTGCCGTCACGGAGCATACAACAATCCCCGTTCTCCAGTTCCCGAAGACTGAAGCCGCGCTCGTACTCGACCAGGTACGCCCGGCAGAAGTCCATCACGTCCATGCCGAGCGCGGCCGCGCCGTTGCGGACCTCCTCCGGCGTCATCCAGATGTACCCCTCTTCGCCGCCGCAACACGCGCCGCACGCGCGGCACTCGAACCAAAGTCC
>CAZGEE010000083.1:0-7091 GCA_964525035.1 uncultured Anaerolineales bacterium | reverse complement strand
ACGCCGGGCAGGCCGGCCAGCTGATCTTTGGTTGTCGGAATCGCTCCGCCGAAGTCGCGGACGACCCGGCCGGCCGCCCGGTGCAGGTTGCGGGCCCGCCCGTAATAGCCCAGCCCTTCCCAGGTCTTGAGCACGTCGTCGAGCGGGGCGTCGGCCAGAGCGCGAGGGTCGGGGAAGCGACTCATGAAGCGTTCGTAGTATGGGACGACCGTATCGACGCGGGTCTGCTGAAGCATCACCTCGGAGACCCAGATGGCGTACGGGTCCGAGGTGTGCCGCCACGGAAGGTCGCGCCGGCGGCGCCCGTACCAGGGAAGCAGGCGGCGGCGGATTGCTGTGGACTGTTCGTTGCGTTTCATGGTCGGGCCGGGGCCGGGGTGGTTGCGGTCGCTGAGTTTCACGGCCTGGGGCTCACGTCTCGATCTGGCGGCCGATCAGGCTGAGGAACTCGGCCCGCGTGGGCGCGTCCGCGTGGAAGCTCCCGAGGACCGACGAGGTCACCATGACGGAGTTCTGCTTCTCCACGCCGCGCATCATCATGCACAGGTGGCGGCATTCCATCACGACGCCCACTCCCATTGCGTCGACGGCCGACATGATGGCCCGGGCGATCTGGGCCGTCAGCCGCTCCTGGATCTGGAGCCGCTGGGCGTAGCAGTCGACGATGCGCGCGAGCTTGCTGACTCCGAGGACCTTTTCCCGCGCGATGTAGCCGATGTGGCATCGGCCGAGGAACGGCAGCATGTGGTGCTCGCAGAGGCTGTAGACCTCGATGTCGCGGGCGATGATCATGTTGTTCGCCTCGGACTGGAACACCGCCTCGTTCACGGTCTTGTTGATGTCCTTGCGGTACCCCGACGTCAGGAATTCCCACGCCTTGGTCACCCGCTCCGGGGTCTTCAGGAGACCCTCGCGGTCGGGGTCCTCGCCGAACTCGACAAGCAGCTCGCGAACCAACTCCGCCACTCGCTCCCGGTTCATGGCGTCACCTTCTTTCTCAATGTTCTCGTGAAGGCCGACTCGGCCGTCAGGCCCCGCCGGTCCATCCGAGCGCAGAGGCATGATAGCGGGCTTCCGGTACGCGGCAAAACGTAATCCGGTGCCAGTTCCGCCAGCGGAATGGCCACGAAGGGCCGTTCAATGTCCTCGGCCGGTACGGAAAAGCCGCGTTCTTCAATCGTGCGATCTCCGTAAAGCAGCAGGTCCAGGTCGATCTCCCGCGCCGCGAACCGGTCGGCGGTTCGCAGCCGCCCGAGCCGTCGCTCCACGTCGCGGAGCACCTCGAATTTCAAGGTGCGAGGCTCCAGGGCCGTCCGTATCCGGAATACCCCATTGAGGAAGTTGGGCTGCTCGGGCCGCCCCAGCGGGGCCGTCCGGTAGAACGTCGAGACGCCCGTCACGCGAACCCGCTCGGTCAGCAGGTCCAGTGCCGCCGCGATATTCCGTTCCGGATTGATGTTCGAGCCGACGGCGATGAAGGCGTCGACCGCCTGTTCGGTCTCAGGCATCGTCGTCCCGTCCCCGGTCGATCTCGACACCCACGCTGCGGGCGAATCGCAGGGCGCCGGGCTTCTCCACGCGCACGCGAACCCGCTCCACTTTCGGGTCCTCCAGCGCGATGTCGCACGCGTGCTGGGCCAGGCGCTCCACGAGGTAGTACGAGGACTTCTCGGCCATGGCCGCGACGGCTTTCTTGATCCGGCGGTAGTCGGCCGTGTCCGCCATCTCATCGGTCCGCCCTGCCTGGCGGAAGTCGCCGTAGAGGGTCATGTCGATGCTGATTTCCTGCTGCTTCTCGCGTTCCTCGGGATTGATGCCGAGGATGCACCGGACCCGCAGGTCCGTAATGTGGATCCGGTCCAGCGGCGCCGGGGAGGGTTTACCCATAAACGCGCCCTTTCATGTGCCGGCCACCGTCCACGTAGATGACCTGGCCCGTGACGAAGTCGCTCTCGACCAGGAAGAGCACGGCGTCGGTGATCCCCTTGGCCGAGCCGACGCGTTGGAGGGGGTTGGTCGTGGCCAGGCGCTCGAGGTAGCTTTGATCCTCCCCGGGCGGCGGCAGGATCAGACCCGGCGCCACCGCGTTGACCTTGATGCCCGGGGCCAGCTCCAGGGCCATCATCCGCGTCAGCGCGAAGAGCATCCGTTTGCTCAGGTGGTACGGGACGTGCTCACGATCGTAGTCGGTAATGCGGGAATCCAGGAAGTTGACCACGTCGCCGCGGTCGGTCCGCTCGGCGAACGCCCGGGCCAGGATCAGCGGGCTCATCGCGTTGACCTGCACGTTCGTGGCGAGCTCTTCCGGCTCAAAATCGCGCAGGGAAGCCTTGGGAAACTGCGAGGCGCAGTTCACCAGAATATCGAGCGAGCCGGCCTGCTCAATCGCACGGGGAACCAGCGCAGCCGACTGCTCGGGCGAGGCCAGATCGGCCGACAGGGTCCACGCGCGCCGCCCGAGCCGGCGAACCTCCTCGGCGGCGGTCCCGGCCTCGGCCTCGGACCGCCCGTAGTGGATCACCACGTCGGCCCCGCGGGCCGCCAGCGCCAACGCCGTGGCGCGGCCCAGGCGCTTTGCCGCCCCGGTCACCAGGGCCGTCCGTCCAGCCAGCGGTACGCTATCCTTTGGCATGATACCTTACCCGGCCGCGTCCCTTGTGCGCCGCCCTGTTGCCTTCTTGCCTCGACAATGTACCCGGGGTCCCGACGGCAGGCAATAGCATGTTTGCGGAGGTTGGGGGCGTCTGGGGATCCCTGATTCGATGGGTTTTGGGTTCACAGCCAATGATTTTCTGCTATCCTCGGAGGCTTTCTGCCCGCGGGAGTTACGAAGGGAGAAGCAGGATGTCGCGGAAACTGCGGTGCGGGGTGATCGGCTGTGGTGTCATCGCCCCGGTGCACGTCGCCAGCTACAAGCGGGACCCAAACGTCGAGGTGGCCTGGGCGTGCGACCTGGTCGAGGCGAAAGCGACACAACTGGCCGACCGGTCCGGGATCGAGCGCGTGACCACCGACTACCGGGAGGTGCTCGCCGACCCGACGGTGGACTGCATCTCGGTCTGTACGGACCATGCCAGCCACGCGCCCATTACGGCCGATGCCCTGGATGCCGGCAAGGACGTGCTGTGCGAAAAGGCTTTGGCTGCCGCACCCGAGGGACTCGACCGGATGTTCGCTGCCCACGGCCGCAACCCGGAACGCATCTTCGCGGGGGTGTTCCAGCATCGGTTCGACTATCTGAACCGCGTGATGAAACGCTTCCTGGACGAGGGGACCTTCGGCCGGCTGCTGACCGCTTGTGTCCACATGCGGTGTCTCCGCACGCCCGAGTACTACCTGGGCGACCGTTGGCGAGGCACGTGGGCCGAGGAGGGCGGGGCGGTGCTCATCAACCAGACCATCCACTTCCTCGATTCCATGCTCTGGCTGATGGGCGGAGCGGTCTCCGTCTGCGGGGCCTATACGAACCTGACACACGGCGACGTCATAGAAACCGAGGACACGGTCGCGGCGTCGCTGCGGTTTGCCTCCGGCGCGCTCGGCACACTGGAGGCCACCAGTTCGAGCCATCTCGGGTGGGAACCTACGATCGAGATTCACGGCACCACGGGTTCGGTGGAACTTCGAGGCACGGAGGTGATCAAGGCCCAGTTCGTGGACTCCGGCGCCGCCGAACGGCTCCGGACCGAACTGGACCGGGCGAAGGAGGAGACCGGAGACCGCCTCGGGAAAAGCTATTACGGAAGCAGCCATCCGCTGCAGATCGCCGATTTTCTCGACGCGGTCCGCCGGCGCCGCCAACCGTTCGTCCCGGCATGGTCCGCCCGGCACACGGTGGAGGTCGTGTTTGGGATCTACGCTTCACACCGTACCGGGAAATGGGTCGACGTGAAGCCGCCAAAGGAGGCCTCCCCGGACCTCGACGCGCAGGCCGGCGCCGCCGAACGCTCGGCGTGATGACCTCTCGGAACCGCGTCCACGTGAAAACCTTGTGGGCGGTCCCCCGCCGTGGGGGCGATCACAAAGCGACTTCCTGCCCACCGCACTCGGCGGAAACATATGCCGCGTAGATGGCCAGAATCGTATCGGCCGCCAGGTCGAAGTCGCTCGTCGGCTGATGGCCCTGGGCCGCGCAGGGGACGAAGTCCTGCAACTCAGCCTGGTAGCCCATGGTGTAGTGTTCCTCGGCCGAAACGGGCACCCAGCCTTCGTTGCTCGAGAGTTTCTCCACGAGGTACAGGTCCTTCATCTGCTCGTGGGCGGGGTTATACACGTTGAGCATCTCCACCGGGTTCAAGCGGCAGCGGGTCCGGTGGTTGTTGGCGAACACCTCGACGTAATCGTAGATGCCGCCCAGGGTGGTTTCGCCGGTCACCACGTCGCCGACCGTGCCGTCCTCGAACACCACGTGCATCCAGCCGTAGTCCTCGATGTCCCGGTAGTCCGTGCGGAGGAACCCGGCGTCGCGGTACCCCTTGAGCCGCGTCAGCTCGTGGACCCGGGCGGTGACCGCGCTCGGGCGGATCGGGTGCCCGTCGCGGGCCTGGCCCTCGACGCGTTTCAGGTAGAGCAGGGCCGTCAGCGGGTGGCATCCCTTCCCGACGAGCGACCCCCCGCCCGCTCGGCTCCATAGGCCGTAGTCCGCAGAGTGCGAGCCGCTGTGCGACTCCTCCCCCAGCATGCGGAGCACCTGCGCGCCGGTCCGCTCGATGAGCTGGCGTTCCTTCTGCACCGCCGGCGCGTAGACGAAGTTCTCGGCGTAGCCGAACGTGATCCCGGCGTCCCGGACCGCCTCGCGCAGCGCCGCCAGCTTTTGCCGCACGTCGTCGAGCATGGGCTGCTTCGGGGCCCGGTCGCCTCGCCAGTCCTCGGGCGCGTTCTCGGGACCGAAACTCCCGGTGAGGGGCTTTTCGCAGATCACGTGCTTCCCGGCCTGCGCGGCCGCCAGGATGTTGGCCTCGTGCACAAACGGCGGCGAGCAGATGTCCACCAGGTCCACCTCGCCGAGCATCGCCTCCACGGAATCGAACGCGCGAATCCCGCGGGCCTCGGCGAAGGCCTCCCGGCTTTCCTTTCGGCGGGAGGTTACCCCCACGACCTCCACCTCGGCACCGTGCACTCGCTTCAGGCAGTCGTAGTGATACGTTCCGGCCATGCCGACGCCGACGATGCCTACGCGAACGGATTTCATCGTTGTTTCCCCCCGACTGGACTCTTCGCATCTTGTTCGAGCGTCTCGGCATTATGGGCCTGGGCCGCTTCCGACGCAAGCTCACGGCGATGGAAATCGGCGGGCAGTCCGTGTTCAACCGCGCGGCGGGTCGTTACAATGCAGCCTCGCCGCCGTCGAGGCGGCGCCGTGGAGAGGACGGGTGGGACGTGATCGTCGTGGGCGGGGGCCCGAGCGGATGCACGGCCGCGGTCGCGGCGGCGCGTGAAGGGGCCCGGACGCTATTGGTCGAGGCGACGGGCGTGCTCGGCGGGATGGGAACGGCCGGACTCGTGCCGGCGTGGTGCCCCTTCTCGGACAAGGAGCGGATCATCTATCGCGGGCTCGCGGAGCGCGTTTTCGAGGCGACGAAGGCGCGGACGCCGCACGTCGCGGCCGATGCGCGCGACTGGGTGCCGATCGATCCCGAGGCGCTGAAGGGCGTCTACGACGAACTGCTCGAGGAAGCAGGCGTGACGGTGCGGTTCATGAGCTCGCTCGTGGGGGTCGAGTGCGGCGCGGCGGGGGAGGCGACCGCGCTGATCCTCGGGAGCAAGCAGGGCCTGACGGCGATGCGGGCACCCGTTTACGTGGACTGCACCGGCGACGGCGACCTGGCCGCGTGGGCGGGCGCCGAATTCGAAAAGGGAGGGCCCGGGGGAACGCTGCAGCCGGCCACGCACTGTTTCGCGCTGGGCAACGTCGACGAGTACCATTACCGAACCGGCCCGTGGCTCCACGGGCAGAATCCCGAGAGCCCGATATACGCGATCCTCAAGTCCGGAAAGTACCCCCGTATTCCCGACTCGCACACCTGCAACAACCTGGTCGGTCCGCGCACCGTGGGATTCAACGCCGGGCACCTGTGGGACGTGGACAACACGGACCCGGCGAGCGTGAGCCGGGCGCTGCCCGAGGGACGGAAGATGGCCCGGGCCTACCGGGACGCGCTGGCCGAGTTTCACCCGTCGGCGTTCGGCGGCGCGTTCGTCGCGGCCACGGGATCGCTGCTGGGCATTCGCGAGACGCGGCGCATCGTGGGCGACTACGTGCTGACCGTGGAGGACTACAAGGCGCGGCGAAGCTTCACGGACGAAATCTGCCGCAACGCTTACTTCATCGACGTGCACCACAAGGCCGAGGAGGCGAAGACGTTTGTCCCCGGCGACGAGAAATGGGAAAAGCGCTCGCTGCGTTACGGGCCGGGCGAGTCGCACGGGATTCCGTACCGCTGCCTGACGCCGAAGGGCTTGCGCAACGTGCTCGTGGCCGGGCGGTGCATCTCGAGCGACCGGGCCACCAACGGCAGCGTTCGCGTGATGCCGGTGTGCCTGGCGACGGGCGAGGCCGCGGGGATGGCCGCGGCGCTTGCCGCCGATCGCGGGGACGGCGACGTGCACGCGGTCGACGTCCAGCGGCTGCGTCGCCGATTGCTGGACGAGGGAGCTTATCTGCCGGAGCCGAGGTCCGAAGGAGGATCTGCCGATGACTGATGCCGAACTCGTGGCGCTGCAGGGATTCAACCCGGACAACGTCCGCGGGGTGATCGTCCGCCCGACGCCGGACTGCGAGGTCTACGTCGTTCCGGAGCGCGGGCTGGAGGTGCTCGACGTGCTCGTCGGCGGCGAGCCGGCGATGTACCGGAACCCCGCCGGGCACCGTTCGTGGCATTCGTGGTGCGGGGCGGGCCTGAATCCGCTGAGACACATCGAGGGTGCGTTCACCGGCGGCCTGGAAAACGTCGGCGCTCCCAACGGGTCGCTTCCGCTGCACGGCACCTTCTCGGTGACCCCGGCGGTGGAATGGTCGCGGCTTGACGGCGGCGAGGTCCGCGGGCGGGTCGATTGCCGCCGCATGGTCACCGGGCCGTCGATCATCGTGG
>CAZGEE010000082.1:1995-7104 GCA_964525035.1 uncultured Anaerolineales bacterium | reverse complement strand
CCGTTCCGCCCGCAAGATTGTGTCACAGTGCACAAGCGTTTTCATCGTACCTTACTCCTTCGGGCGGGCGATGCAGAGCATCTCCTCCGTGCGGCCGGTCCAGTAGCTCAGGTGGCTCATCAGGCGCGGAATCCAGCGCAGCCGGGCCGTCGCGCGGTGCCACGGTCGGCCGGTGACCTCCGCGCGGCGCCGGTAGCTCTGCTGCATGCGTCCCGTGCGGCGGACCGACCGGAACTGCAGCACGTCGTAACCGCTCGCTTCAACGTGCCGGCACAGGGTCTCGCGCGTGAAGTGCGTGAGATGGCGCGGCAGGTCAAGCCCGTACCAGAGGGCGCCGAACTTCTCGGCCGGCACGCTGTCCAGCCGCGGACAGACCACCGCCAGACGCCCGTCGGGTTTCAGCGCGTCCCGGATGGCGGCCAGCGTGGCCTTCGGGCTGGGCACGTGCTCGATCGCCTGCCACATCGTGACCAGGTCGTAACGGTCCTTCGGCAACTCGACTCCGGGGAGCGTGCCCAGGTGGACTGTCAGCCCGGCCTCGGTTGCCTGTCGGACGGCGTGCTCGCTCAGGTCGAGCCCTTCGGCGCGCCAGCCGGCGGCGTTCATCCGGGCGACGTATTTGCCGGGCCCGCAGCCGAAGTCCAGTAGCCGCCCCTCGCCGCGGTGCGGGAAGTAGCCCACGTTCTTGCGTTTTCTCAGGACCCTGTCGGCCAGGGGACGCAGCAAAGTCCGGACGAGGGGCGGGGCTTTTCGGCCCAGCGGGTAGTCGCGGTAGTTCACCAGGGCCCACCGCCGGAACCCCTTCGGGGCTTGTTCCGGGCGCTGCGAGGACCGGAACGAGACGTACGATTCGGGGTACGCTGCGGAGAGGGCCGACGCTGTGGGCCTCGGATTGGTCCGCGCCAGCCCGCAGGTGCGGCAGCGGACCACCTGGAATTCGCCGGGCAGACCGTGCAGCCAGTCCTTGCCCTTTAGGAACGGTTCGGCTTCGGTGTCGCCGCAGAAATCGCACGGCACCTCTTCGAGTTCCCAGTCGTCCGGCAGAGCATGTTGTTCCTGCGTCACTGCATGTGCCCTGTCAATCGGCGCGTCGAAGTATTGTCCCCCGGTCGCCGGCCGATGAGTTGCCCGCTGGGGATTCCGGGCGCGCCATGTCACTTGCACACGGGCGGCAAAGGGTACCAATGCGCGCCGGCCTTCACCAGCAAAAAACCCACCGGCTCCGGTCCGCGGGAGATCGCGCTGTCGCCGCCTTGCGCAGGTGGTCTGGCGTGCATTTCGCCAAGCTCGGGGCACGGCAGCTTGTCAGAGCCCTTTGGCCCGCCAGCGCCGGTGGAACCTCACCGCCCCCCACAGGAGCACGGCGGCGAACAGAACCAGCGCGACGGGATTCAGCCACGAGGGAAAGTACGCCTCTTGTCCGAAGCCGCCGCGGATCATGTCTCCGGCATAGGACAGGGGAGACAGCGGGGCGATCCACCGCGCCCACGGCGGCATTTGTGCGATCGGCAAAAAGATGCCGCTCACAAACAACATGGGCAGCCGCACCAGGTTCGAAAGGAGCATGATGTTCGACGGGCTGCTCGCCGGCGGCGCGGCCAGGAGAACGCCCAAGGCCGCGAAGCTCAGCGCGCCCAACAGGATGCCGCCGATCAGCGAGAAGGGGTCGGAGATGACGGCGCCGGTCAACGCCAGCCCCAGGATGATCGGTACCACCGACAGACAGGCGCCGAAGATCATTCCGCTCACGACGTCGCCGGCGAGAATGGCGTGAAGCGACACCGGGCTGGAGATCAGGCGCTCGTAAGTCTTGGCCCTTCGCTCCCAGGGGGTCACCAGCGGGCCGACCGCGCTGGCGGTGAACCACAGGGCCATGGCCACCATGCCCGGGACGACGTTCTCGGCGGCGATCGGCCGGCCCATCTTGAATGCCAGGAAGAAGAACACCGGGAAGAGCACGCCGAAGATCAGCACCGGCGGCTTGAGGTAATAGAGCATCGCGTTCTTCTTGACGATGACCAGCGTGCCGTGAATCTGGCGTCGCCGGGTGTGCGCCGATTCCGTGGTGGATGTCATTGCGCGGCTCTCCCGTCCGGGTTGTCGGTGAACTGGAGGAAGACGTCCTCCAGGCTGGCCTTGCACGTGCGCAGGCGTTCGATCTCGGCCCCGCGGGACTCCGCCGCGCGGACGACCTCCGTCGCAACCCGCCCTGGTGCGTCCGTGTACAGGCGGAGGACCTCGCCTTCCCGCCCGGTTCGCGAGACGCCGGGCAGGCCGTTCAGTTCCTCGGCGTCCAGCGCCTTCGCCGCAAAGGCGACCTCGACGTACTGGCTCGACCGCATCGCCGTGCGAAGCCGGTCGGGCGCGTCGACAACGACGAGCCGCCCCCGGTTGATGATGGCCACGCGGGAGCAGAGCTTCTCCGCCTCGTCCATGTTGTGCGTGGTGAGGAAGACGGTCAGCCCCTGGTCGTTCAGATCGGTTACGATCTTCCGGATCACCCGCGCGCTGGAGACGTCGAGCCCGCTGGTCGGCTCGTCGAGGAAAAGGATTTCGGGTTTGCTCACGAGCGCCGTGCAGAGCATCAGCCTCTGGCGGAGGCCTTTCGACAGGGTCCGGGCCTTGTGGCCCTTTCGGTCCGCCAGGCCGAGCGATTCCAGCAGGTAGTCGGCCTGCTCCGTGCGCTCCCGGCGCGGCAGGCCGTGCAATTCGGCCATGAGCATGATGTTCTGCCACAAGGAGAGGTCGAGGTAGACGTTCGCCTGTTCCGGGACCACGCCCAGGTGCGCCCGCGAGAGGAGGGCCTCGCTGCGGATGTCGTGTCCCTGGATGCGGGCCGTCCCTCCGGTGGGCTCGAGCACGCCGGTCAGCATGCGGACCGTGGTGGTCTTGCCCGCGCCGTTCGGGCCGAGGAAGCCGAACAGCTCGCCCCGGTGGACGTCGAAGTCGACGCCGGTGACGGCCTCCACCTGGCCGAAACGCTTGGCCAGGCCCCGCACCTCGATGACCGGCTCTGCCTCGGAAGCCATTCCGGTCCTCCTGTCTGCTCCAGGGGCCCGCATGCGAGCAGACCCCGGTTCTTGCCATCTCTCGGCGCCGCCGAGCGGCGCCCCGGCTGAGAAGATCCCGGCCCGCGCGACCTATTCCGGGTACACGATATAGTCCTGCTGTTTGGAAGACCACTCACGCCAGATCTGCCCGCGCGCTTCCAGGTTCTGCACGGCCTCGGCGACATTCTCCGGGTCCGCCGCGGCGCTCTCGGCAAGCTCCGACTGGGCGACCGGTCGGCCCTTCTGCCAGAGCGTGGCCAGGACCTCGGCCTCAGCCGGCTCCCGGTTCGCGTGGCGGGACGAGTTGGCGCCTCCAGGTCGGAGGCTGAGAAGGTATGCCAACGCGCCGACGACCAGGGCGACCAGCGCGCCACCGGCCACGAGGAGCCCCGTCCAGTCTGGCGGGCCCAAAGTGGGCCCGTGGTGATTCATGGCGAGCCACACGGGCTACTTGGCCTCCCCGGAGGTGCAGGGGTGCTCCGCGGCGTCGCCGTGGCACTGGCGAATCTGCTCCGGAGTGCAGTCGCGCGGTTCGCCTTTCAGGTTCTCGGGCTTCCGGCAGCCTTGCTTTTCTTCCTTGCAGCAGCACATTCGGGAACTCCTTCCGTGTCTTTGCCGGCCCCGACGTTCGGGTCCAGCAGCTTTTCGATTTCTCCCCGCCAGGCGGCGAGGGTCTGCTCGTTCAGGCGATAGTGGACGTAGTATCCGCGTTTCTCGTCGGTGACGAGCCCGGCGTCCCGCATGAAGCGAAGGTGCTGCGAAACCGCGCCCCGCGTGACGTCCAGCCGCGCGGCCAGGGCATTGACGCACAACGTCCGCTCCTTCAGAAGCTGCACGATCCGGACGCGCGTGTCGACCGACAGCACTTTCAAGACCCTGGCCAGTCGTTTGGCGGCAGCGTCCATGTTAGACTGCACTAATACACTATCGCGGTTCCCGGACGGCGTCAAGTGCTTTGTGGTTTTTTCGTCCTGCGTCATGGCATGCAGGGGTGGCTACTACCCGGCGGCAACGTTCCGGCCATTGGGCCGGCATAAGGCCGGCGTACAGCGGCCTGGATAAGAGGCTTCGGACTGTGCGGGCGCGGCCGGCCCGGCCTGGGAGCGGGCGGGGCGCGGTCGGTTTTGAGTGGCGCTATTAGGTAGATGTTCGCACAGTGGTTGCCATGGCCGGTACCATGTTTCGCTCATGGAGGTCACGACAATGGATCGCGAGGCGTTGCGTCGGCAGTTGGAGGATGGGGCTCGGAGGATGGCGGATCGGTTGGCGAGCGAGGCGTCGGCGTCGCGTCGGGACATGGCGGCGATGGAGTCGACGATCGATGCGGCGGCCGACCGTTTCAAGGCCGAGGCCCTTCAGGCCTGTGTGGATGCCGTGGCGCCAGGGCCGGAGGGCGGTGAGGAGCCGACAGATTCTGCAGCCGCGGGGGAGGTGCGTACGTTGTAGGAGTCCGCACATGCGCTCTTCGGGAAGTCACTGCCGGAGGTGATCTCCGCGTGCATCGAAGGGCACCGGGGTGCAGTGCTCGCCGAAGGTGACCGATCAACGGCGCACAGCGATCGGGTGCCCCATCGGCGGGCTGAAGGCGCGCCGGTATGTCCGAGTTCGGTTCGAGAGATCGGCACTGACCTTGCGGGCCTCGGTCGGCCCCCCATGTTTCGTTGCCACCAGGGCTTGGCAGGCTCGTCAGTCGGCGGTGGCGCCTTCGAGGTCCTGGTACACGCGGAAGAGCCGATCGAGTTGGGTGGTCTTCAGGATGTCGGCCACGCGTTTCTGCGGCTTGAGGATCCGGAGGTACCCGCCTCCCTCGCAGGCCCGCCGGTAGGCCCCGATGAAGGCGCCGAGGGCGTCGCTGCAGATGAAGTTCACGCCGCTGAGGTCGCAGACCACGCGGTTCCCGGCGGATTCCATGGCCGAGGCCAGCTCCTTGCGGATCGCTTCGACGGCCGCGACGTCCGCGGCGCCTGAGAAGTGTACGACGGCGGCCGGCCCGGCGTTCTCGGTCTTGATTTTCACCTTGCCCCGCCTCCAAGAGGTGCGGCGGGCTCACTCACCGCCG
>CAZGEE010000082.1:0-1985 GCA_964525035.1 uncultured Anaerolineales bacterium | reverse complement strand
TTCACCATGCAGACCTCGCAACCGTCCGCGCCGTAGGATACGTCGTCCATGTAGGCTCGCATCAGCATGATCCCGCGCCCGCTGGGTTTCGTGAGGTTCTCGTCCGAGGTGGGATCCGGCACCGCGTCCGGGTCGAAACCGGCCCCTTCGTCCCGCACGGTGACCTTTGCCCGGCGGTCGTTGATCTCGTACCGGACGTGCACCCAGCGCCCGCGATCGAAGCGGTTCCCGTGCTTGATTGCGTTAATCAGGGATTCTTCGAGGGCGAGCTTCATGCCGAAGCAGGCGTCCCGGCCATAGCCGAAACGCTTCATCTCCCGCTGGACGGCGGTTTGGACGTGTCGGATCTCGTCGACCGACGAAGGAATTCGCATCTTCCGTTCGACGTTTTCCATGGGCAGCCATCTGGGCGACAGTCGTTTGCGCGCTTCCCGGCCCAAGCCTTACGCCTGGAACAAAGCACCGAAGCCGACGGAACGGACTTCCCGGACAGTGCCGGGCCATCGGGTATCGGCCAACCAGGGAATGTTAGACCAAGCCGCCCACGGCGTCAAGAACCAACGCGGCGCGCGCCCCTGTACAGCTCCGAGGCGGGGAAAAAGGTCCAGCCTTTCCCCTCGAATGACCCGGTGATCGCGGAGGGCAGCATCGGACCCGAGGCCGTCCCGCAAGCTTGCTTCCCGGAGGTCCGGAGCAGGTGTCCCGAACAGCGGCAATCCGACGCGCCGAACCCCTTCACGATCTTCCGGATTCCGGGTTGCCGCTCCAGGCGCGATGCGAGCTCGCATTCCCTCGGCCCAAGGCCGAACGACACGAAGGCCCCCATCGGCCTGACCGCCGGAAAAAGGTAATCCACGTGCCAACGGCGCGGCTTGTCCCGCCGGACGTGCCGGGCCAGCCGGGCAAACAGGTTTCTCCTCGCGCGACCCACGTACAGCAGGAACCCCGGTTCCAGCCGAGCCTCACCCAGGCGCCCGGGCTTCACGCGCAGAGTTCGCCCCAGCCGGAGCACCAGGCAGTACACCCCCCGGTCTTTTGCCGGCCACCCCTCGGGCTTGGCGGGATTCCTTTTCGTCATCGCGCGACCCGGAGCCTTGCCATTATGGCCACGAGCGCCGCGCCGCCGAGAATCGGCCAGAGCGGAGTGGCCGCCGCACGCCTCCGCCGTTGGAACCGCAGAAAGCTCTCGCGTGCAGCCGCCAGTTCGTCCTTCGCCTCCCCGCGGGTCTGACGGCCCTCGACCGCCCCCACCCTTGCCGCAGCGGGCACCGCGGGTTCGTACCGCGGCGCGCCGGCCACCTTCGGGCCGAGCCGGCGCAGGCAGCTGGCCCAGAACACCACGAACGACGGCTGATAGGCCCACTGGGTGTTTTCGCGACCCATGTCGAAGAGCAACGCGACGGTTCTCCGGTTCTCGGTCCCCCAGTGGCAGACCAACGGGTCGCCTTCGGGCGATTGCACCAGCACCTCGACGTCGCCTTCCACGCGCCAGACCGGCCACGAACCGAGCTCGACCCTGGACCCCCCAAGATGGGCCGTTAACGGGTTTTGGTCGTCGAGCACGGACCACGTGCCGGGGCCGGCGGTGCGGTCCGTGCGGACCAGCGGCCCGAACGAAGCGGGAGGATTGACCAGGACCGCCGGACCGTCAAGGCCGCCCTCGGGTAGTAGGCCGACAAAGATCGTGACCTCCACAGCCGGCGCCGGTGTTTCGAGGTCGCGCGCAAGTTCGTACACCTCCGCGCCGGAGACTTCGAGAAACCGGAGCAGGGCGGGATCGGGATGTCCGACATGGCCTACCCGGCGGCGGGACCCCGTGATCCGGTTCAGGTCCAGCCGATCGTCGGCCGGGAAGTCGTCGCGGACGTTTACGGCCGCGCTCAGCCGTTCCGGAAGCTGCGGTGGCAGGGCAAGCGTGACCGCTCCTTCCGGGCCCGTGAGATCCAGCGCCCCCGCGGCGGAGATGCCCGGACCGCGAAACTCCG
>CAZGEE010000081.1:0-7106 GCA_964525035.1 uncultured Anaerolineales bacterium | reverse complement strand
TTGGGAAGCTGACACTCTACCACTGAGTTACGCCCGCTCTTGTGGCGTGGAATTATAGCACGCGGCCGCGCCGGGTTGCAAGACGTTGCGCCTAAGTGCTTACGTGCGCTGGCGTTCAGTCGGTCGCTACCGCCCTGCCCTGCGCGGTCATCGTTGCGCCCCGTCGCGCCTCCGTGCGCCGCCCCGCGCTCTGGCTGTCGGGGTTTTTGCTCGTCAACCGCCGGGGATACTGCTGGGCCCAGTTCATCCTTTGCATCTGCCCTGCGAGGTGGTTGTTGCGTTACCCGGGCGTCAAGTCGCATACGCGGCTCGGCAGCCCGCAGGTAGCCCGGCAGCCCTCTGGCGGTTCGGCCGCGCGGACGGTACGATACAAGGCATGGAACCGCATGACCGGGATCACCACGAGGGCCTCGGCAATCCGACGACCCAGCCGGGCGCGGAGGACGGCGAAGTCGGCCGGTACGGCCTCGGTCGGCGGGCGGCCCTGGTGAGCATTCTCGGCAACCTCCTGTTGGCGGGCGCGAAGCTTGCGCTTGCGCTGCTGACTCACAGCATCTCGCTGCTGGCCGACGCCGTCCACTCGGCGTCGGACGTCGTCACAAGCGGGGCCGTGTGGATCGGACTGCACGTGGCGCGTCGGCCGCCGGACAGCGAGCACCCGTGGGGTCATGGCCGGGCCGAGACGGTGGCCACCCTCGTGGTGGCTGCGCTGCTCGGAGTGGCCGGGGTCGAGTTCGCCTGGGAAAGTATTCAGCGGATCGGGGAACCTCCGGCGATCGGCGAATCGCTCGAAGGTCCGTGGCTTCTGCTGGCAGCAGGGTTCGTCATCGCGACCGCCGGAGCGAAGGAGTGGATGGCGAGGTACTCTTCGCGGGCGGCGCGTCAGACGGGGAACGATTCCCTTGCGGCCGACGCGTGGCATCACCGGACCGACGCACTGAGCTCGGTCATGGTGGCGGTGGCGCTGGGATGTGCCCACTGGGGATACCCCGTCGTGGACGCGGTGCTGGGCGTCGGGGTATCGCTGATCATCCTCTATGCGGCCTGGCATTACCTTTCGAGAGCCGGATCGACGCTGCTCGGGCGTGCGCCCGAGTCGAGCCTGGTTGACCGGGCGGAGGCCCTGGCGCGGGCGGTCCACGGCGTTCAGGACGTACACCGGGTCCAGGTACACGATTACGGGCGTCGCAAGGCGGCCTCGCTCCACGTGAAGGTCCAAGGCGGACTCCCTCTCACGGAGGCGCACCGGGTGGCCACGGAAGTCGAGGGAGTGCTGGCGCGCGACCTGGGGGTGGCGGCTCTCGTTCACGCCGAGCCGGAGGACGAAGGCTCATCAGCGGCCTCCCTGGGCCGGATTCGGAGCGTGGTACAGGAGATGCTCTCGAAGCATCCGTCGATCGTCAGTTTTCACGCCCTGACGCTCCAACCGGAGGATCACGGGCTGGAGGTGGAATTCCACATCCGCGTCCCGCCGGGCACGTCCATCGAGGGTGCCCACCGCCTGGAACACAAGGTGACGGAAATGCTCACGGCGGCCCTGCCGGAGTTGCATCCGCACATCCACGTTGAACCGTGTTCCCTCGGTTGCGATCGGTGCCCCGAAGCCTGCGGGATTCATGTGCCGGAGGACTGAGCATCACTGGCGACGGTTCGGCTCCCAGAGTTTGATTGCCTCGACGGCGTCGCGGTAATCCGCGGACTCGGGAACGAACCGGACGGCAATTCGATTGACATACGTGCCAGGCGCCATCCGCACGACAGGGGTTCCCCATCCCGGTCCGGTCGTGGCCACGGAGGCGCGGATTCGAAGGAATGCAGGTGAAGAGGCCGGTTCGCGGGCGGCCGGGCCACGCGGCCGCACCAAAAGGAAGCTGAGCTCGTTCGCCGCGAGAGCCGATCCGGCGGAAGGCGACAGATGGCGGTTCGCCTGGGTGCTCCAGTCGGGGCAATAGACGAGCACGTCCGGCTCCCCCGGCTGGCCGTGAAAGCGCAGCCCGTCGGCGAAACCCTCCGCGCGGGCGGCCTCGCGCAGGGGGCACAGGTCCTCACCTGCGGCCTCGTAAAGGACGGCACCACCCGGTTGCAGATTCGCAAGCCAGGCCCGATCGCTGCGCGGTTCACTCGCGTCGGACATGGTCGGCAACGTGACATCGCCCAATCGTGGGAGGCTGACCCTTTGCCCTGTGTAGGGGTGAATGCGCAGTTCGAACAGGGACGTCCGGTGGACCAGGAGCGGGCGTTTAAGGTGCGTCAGGGTGACCGCGTCGACCTCTCCCTTTTGCGGATCGCAGCGCACGTAGAGTTCCGCTCCGACGGGGGCCGATCCGAAGACACGATCCGCTTCCGGCCGAGCCACCCGGGATTGAACGCGTTGCGGGGACTTGAAAAGCACGTACGCGTAATGCACGGTGCCACGGCTCCAGCCCACCGCCCGGTCGGGAGCCACGAACGCCATGCCGGAACCGTTCAGCTTGGTGACCCAGAAGCCATCAGTAGATGTTTCTCGAAGCCACATCAGCGGGCGGAACAACAGCAGCGTATCCTCCACGCGGAGCGAGAGATCGGTCGGGCTGGTTTTCAGACGCACCTGCGCGCCACCATCGAGTTTCAGTCCCCGGGCCCATTCCTCGATGGCACTCTCGTCCGCATCGGGTGCCCGTCGCCAGACCCGCCCGGCCTCGCCGGACTTCAAGAGGGGGTGAGCCCCTTCCGAGGGAGGTTGCATCGTCAACGGCCACGCCACGCCGAGCGCCAGGCCCAGCACGGCCGCCGCAGCCGGAAGTCGGCGATCGTCTGAGAGCGAAATCCCCAGCCCGTAAAGGATCATCACGACAGCCCCCAGGCGCAGCAAGAACACAGGAGCAAGCCAGAGGAACGTGGCCCAGAACAGGCAAAGCCCAGAGACCATCAGGGCCAGCATCATGCTCTCGGTCGCAACAACCACCAGGAGAGCGTGCTGTGCCTTCCGAAAGAGAAGCACGCCCGCGGCGAGATGAAGCAGCAACACGGGGATCGGCAGGGCTCCCTGGGCCCACCAATAGCGCGAGGTAACGGGGAAGCCGCCTTCCGCCTTGAGCCACAGGACAAACCCGATAAGAAACGAAAGAAGGTAGAGCACCAAACCCGCGATGGACGGGGCTCGCCTGTTCATGGGGCCTCCCTTGTGCTTACCTCCGTTGGCGGCGGGCCAGTTCGCGTTCGACCTCTCGCCGCGTGTCGCGCCGCTTGATATCCTCGCGCTTGTCGAACTGCCGTTTGCCGCGGGCGACGGCCAACTCGATCTTCGCGCGGCCACGCTTCCAGTAGAGCTTCAACGGCACGAGCGTCGCCCCGCGCTGCGTTGCGCGGCTCAGAACCCGGTCGATCTCGCGACGGTGGAGAAGGAGCTTCCTCGGCCGCCGGGGGTCGTAGACCCGCTGCGTGTCCTGCTCGTAGGGTCCGATGTGCATGTTGCAAAGGATCACTTCGCCGTCGCGCACGCGGGCGAACGCCTCATCGAGGTTTGCCTTGCCCTGCCGGAGGCTTTTCACCTCACAACCGGCCAAGGCGATTCCCGCTTCGATCGAATCCTCGACGTGGTAGTTGAAGCGGGCTTTTTTGTTGCGAACCACCGGGCTTCCCGGCCGTCCGCCGCTGCGATTCTTCTTCGCCATGGCCGGATTATATCACCCGGGAAGCGTGATCCCAAATCCATACCCCGCGGCGAACGGGCTTTACTCCTTCCCCTCGCTCTGTTCGTTCCCTTGCGTCTCCCCGGAATCCTCTTCGGCGGGGGTCTCTGCTTCCTGCTGAAGCTTGATCTGCACGGTCGAGGTGTTTTCTTTCCCGCGGAGCCGGAACACGCCCAGCTCCTCGGCGTTCTTCCCCATCTCCGCCTCGAGTGCGGCCTTGAACTGGCTTACGTCCTCCACGTCCCGTCCCTGCAACCTCTTGAGAATGTCTCCCCTGCGAAGGCCCGCGGCGGCGGCCGGGCTGGAAGCTTTCACACGCTCCACGATCACGCCCGTCGCCTTCCACGGCAGCTCGCGAGGCAGTGTGTCCGTGAGCACCAAGTCGCGGACGGTCAGACCGATGCGTTCGTTCTGATAGCGGGAGGCCTCGCCCTCGGAAAGCGGCTGGGCCTGCAGCGGAACCGCAATCTTCATAGTTTCCAGTTCTCGGAAGACGTCAAAGACCACCTCGTCGCCGACGTTCATGTTCTTGACGTCGCTCCGCAGAGAGCGAACCAATTGTCCCCGGGTCTCGGTGAAGTTCTTCCCGTTGACGGCCAGAAGAATATCCTCGGGCTTCAGCCCGGCCGAGGCTGCGGGGCCCGCGTCAACCAGTTTCCGCAGCACGATCCCCTTGCGTTCTCCAAGGCCGTAGTACTCGGCGAGCTCGGGAGCCAGCGGTTCCATGTCCGCGATACCCAGCCAGGGCCGCCTGACCCGCCGCCCGCCCTCGGGCGGTGAGGCAACGACTTCGATGAAACGTTCCGAGGGCCAGATCACCGGCACGGTCTGGAAGTTCCTTCCGCCTGTCGCGCCGCCGCGATCGAGCTCGTAGGTCCCCACGATCCCGATAACCCGTCCGTCCAGAGTCATCACCGGGGACCCTTGTTGCCCCAGGGTCGCGTCAGGAAGGAAGAACCGGTAGGGTTCCTCCAGGCAGGCCGCCACGCGCACCAAACGCGCGGTCCGCTTGTAGCCGTCGGAAGCAGCGAGCTGACCGAAGGTCACGAGCGGCTGTCCCACCTCGAGGGAGGCGTCCTGGGCGAACGCCAGAACCGGCAACGTGGGCGCTTGCGGGTCCACCGTTCGAAGGAACGCCACCTCGGCCGTATCGTCCTTTCCAAGGTACTCGGCCTTATAGGACTGCAGTTCGCCCTCCCGCCGGACGATGATCTTGAAATCGCGGTACGACTCGATCGGGATCTCATCGCTGATCACGCGGTTCGTCGTCAGCACCAGATTCCCCTCGCCCACCACCGCGGCCAATCCTTCGATCTGCCGCTCCCGTCGTCCTTCGGGCGTGACGGAGCAACTCACCGTGACCAGGGATCGCTTCGCCCGCTCCAGCGCCTCCCGGATTTGTCCGGCCGTTTCGTCAGCCGGAAGCGGGTTCGCGAGTACGAACGTCATAAGCAGTCCACTCAGTGCAATGCTCTTCATCGTGATCTCCTTCACCACCTCGTCCAATCAGTCGGCATGCGGTTTGCCGACCGGTTCCACCGGCCCATGTTTCACGTGCCTCTCCGCCCGTGCAAGTCGGCCGGATAGAGACAGCGACCGGCCGGACTGATCCGCGGACGTATATATAGGCGGTTCCCGCCGCCGAGACAAGAGCTTTCGTGAAGCAATCGGTGACAAAAAGCAGAGCAATGCCGCAAGGCCGGTCCAACGGCCCAGCGCGCAAGAAAACGGGCGAGACGCCTCGGAAGGGCCTCGCCCACGTGGTCGTTCCAGTGGTGCGCTCGAGAGGATTCGAACCTCCACCCGGTTTAAGGCCGGACTAGGACCTGAACCTAGCGCGTCTGCCAATTCCGCCACGAGCGCTTCGGCGACTCATGATACCCAAGGGAAAGCTTTTGTCAAGCAGCACGCCCCGCGGACCCGGCGGCGGCAGCATCGCGCGGCCGGGGCCGGCTAGTGGTTTCGACGCCGCCTCAGTACGGCCGCCAGTCCGACAAGGGCCAGGGCCAGCGTGCCCGGTTCCGGGACGGCCGTGACAACCAGGCTGTCGTAAAACATGTTCGACCCCTGCGCCACATAATCGTCGGTGCTGAGCATCAAGGTGTTCAGGCCGTCCACGCTCGCCACGAACGGTACGTCGCCGGCGATCTGAGAGCCGCCGTAGTACACGTCCGTCCGCTCGGCGGCGTGGTCCATCACGATCTCCAGCGCCTGCCAGGAGCCCGCGCTCCAGTCCGACCCCGTGTCCGTGCCGTTGACCAAGATGTCTCCCGTGTAGCTGAACAGCACGCGGTTCGACTCGGTCAAGCCGGACATCAGGGAAACGAGCCATTCGGCTTCGTCGAGATCCGAAATGTTGACCTGTTGCGAGACGGTGACCAGCGGGTCGACCGTGGTGTCCACGGTCAGGTAGTGCATCGCCATCAACTGATACTGGCCGGTGTAGTCCCCTTGGGGCACCATCGTGACGGCGTAGTCTCCGGCCGCGCTGTTGCTCGACTGCACAGCCGTGTCGGCGTCGGCCGACCACCCCTGCTGCCCGTCCAAGGGCCCGAGGCCATAGCCCTCGGCGGACTCAAAGCCGGTCTGGTAAACCACCGCGGCCTGGATTGCCCCGCTCCCTGTGGTCAGGAAGGCCGCCGCAAACAGAATTCCGAACACCCACGCTCTTGCCGCGCCCATGGAACGCCTCCTTCCGGAATGAACGATTGAAGCACAGAGCGCACGGCTTGCGCTCTCGCCACCTCGTGCTTCCTGTTCCCCTGCATCCTGGAAGTGCGTCCGACGCTCCGGCGTATCGGCCCACCGCTCGCTTGCGCGAGCTGTGCGAGTCAAGCACCCGACAAACAGGCCTCCCCCCAAAAAAGGGCCGCCCGCCGCTTGGCGGACCGCCCCCGAGTGCTCAACGGAACTTTAGCACGTGCCGGGCGACCGGTCAAACCAATTCCGGCCTAACCGGCCAGGAATCGCGAGGGTGCGCAGTCGGGGCTTGTTTTTTGGCCCGGAGTGAAGCAGAATAGGATTTTCTGGCTCCGCCCGCAGGTTCGGAGATCGCCATGCCGTACGAATTAACCATCAAGGCTGACTTCGGGGCCGCGCATCTGCTGCGCCACTACAAGGGCAAGTGCGAGCGGTTGCACGGCCACAACTGGAAGCTCGACATCGTGCTGGCGTCGGCGACTCTCAACGAGGACGGCATGGTCATGGATTTCGGGGACGCCAAGGAGATCGTGAGCCGCGTCCTGGAACCCTTTGACCATTATTACCTGAACGAGGTGCCTCCGTTCGACACGCTGAGCCCCACGAGTGAAAACATCGCGCGGCTCGTGGCGGACCGCATCGGGCAGGAGGTGCCCGGAGGCGTGGCCGTGACGCGCGTCACGGCGTGGGAGAGCGACCGCTGCGGAGCGACCTACGTGGCGGGGTCCGAATAAT
>CAZGEE010000080.1:0-7108 GCA_964525035.1 uncultured Anaerolineales bacterium | reverse complement strand
ACCCGGCTCGCCGGCCGCCCCTCCGAGAAGACGGGCTGCCAGTCTGTGGAGACGTCCGTCGCCACGGTCGTGACCGGGGCGCCTTGCTCGGCGGCGCGTTGGCGGATGACCTCTTCGGCCTCGGGAGGCTGGGGCCCCAGGATCAGCGGAACTCCCGGCTTCACGATTCCTGCCTTCTCCCCCGCGATGCCGGCCAAGTCCGTGCCGAGTTGCCTCGTGTGGTCCAGGCTGATGGCCGTGATGACGCAGGCCTCGGGCGAGACGACGTTCGTGGCGTCCAGCCGACCACCCAGCCCCACTTCCAGCACGGCAAGGTCGATACCGGCCTCGGCGAAGGCTAGGAAGGCAATGGCGGTCATCATCTCGAAGAATGTTGGCCGATCCCCTGCAAGAGCCCGGTCCACCGCATCCGCGACCTGCCCCGCCGCCTTCCGCATCGCGTCGGGGCTGAGCGGGGCCCGGTCGATCTGGATTCGTTCCCGGAGATCCACCAGGTGAGGGGAAGTATAAAGCCCGGTCCGAAGCCCGTGGGCTCGGAGTATGGCCTCGATCATGGCGGCGGTGGAGCCCTTGCCCTTGGTACCGGCGACGTGGACGCTCCGGAAGCGCCTGTCGGGACGGCCGAGAGCCTCCACCAGGCGGGACATCCGGTCGAGGTTGAAGGTGTCCGCGTTGTAGCGGACCCGTTGCATGCGCTCGTAGTCCGTGTGCTCGAACAGGAAGCGGAGGGCCTGCTCGTACGTGCTGAACCGTGCCGACATAGTGCAACTCCTCCCCGGCCAGGGGGCGCGGCGCCCCGGAGGGACCGTGTTTCGTGAACGAATTGCCCCGGCGTGCGTATCTTAGGGTGGGCAGCGGCAGGGAACCAAAAAGATTTTGACACGCTGATCGCTGCCGACCTAGAATCAGGCGTTGAAGGGGACGAGATGGGACCGGAGCGAGGACAACCGCGTCGCAAGCGGCCAACCGGCGGAAAACCGGTAGGCCCGAGGCTGATCCTTTTCGGCGTGCTGTGCGCTGCGCTGCTCGGCGCGATGATCTTTGTCACGCACTGGGTGGTGGGCCTCGGTAACGCACCTACCGAAAGGCAAACGACGCCTTCGCAGCCGGAGGAAACCGCTGCGGTCGGCTCGTCTGCGGCGGAAACGGAGCCGGAGGCCGAGCCCGCCAAAAAGAACGGGGACCAGGGCAAAGAGCCGGGGGAGGAGCCGTCGCCGCCGGCGGAGGCCGAGACCGATGAGTCGGATTCGGATCAAGCTGAGCCGGAATCCGAAGAACCTGCCGAAGTGGCGGCCGATGAAGAGACACCGCCGGTGCTCGTCGAGCCGGATATCGACCTGGAAAAGATCGACACACTGCTGAAGGACGTGCAGGACGGGACCTACACGTTCGACGAACCGGCCTTGTACAGCCTGGTGAAGGTCTGCTACGCGCTGTCCAGGAAGGCCTTCCAGCCGGACGGGCCCGACGAGGAGGTTTCGTTCGGCCAGCTCCTGGCGATGCCCGGCGGCTTCCGCGGGAAGGCCGTGACCGTCAGCGGTAGAGTCGGCGGCGTGGCCAGGTGGGAAGCGCCGCACCCCGAGGTAACGGGCGTCGACCACTTCTGGAAGATCGAGATGTTCAGGCCCGCCAGGGGAAACGTGGCGGAGGTGGCCACGCTTCTGGTGGTCGAAAACCCCGGCTCGCTAGGGCAGGGGGACGACATCCGGGCGAAGGCGTACTTCTACAAGATCCGCAAGTACGAGAAAGAGCACTACGACCCGGACAGCGGGGAAGGGCAGGTCTATATCTACAACTGCCCTCTGCTGATCGGGCGCCACGCGAAGGTCGTGGACGCCGGGGGCGAGACGGAGGTCGCGGACCCGAAGGTGGCACTGTTTGAAGTCGCCATTGCGGCCGCGATGGTAGTCTTGGTGGCGATCGTTTTCTTCTTCGTGCGCCGCCTGATCGCTCGCCGGGCCCGGTTCGCACGCACCCGGGAGACCGAGGAACTCTCCGAGGAAGAGCAGGCCCGGCGAATCCGCTATCTTGAACAGCAGGAGCAGGGGGGAGCATCCGCTGCACCCGAGGACGTTTCCGAGCCTCGGTCCGGCAGCCCGGAACCGTAGGTGCCCATGAGAACCGTTGACGTGGCCCTGGATGACCGATCGTACGAGATACGCGTCGGCACCGCGATGCTGGACCGGGTCGGCTCCCACGTTGCGTCCATCCTGACACCCGGTGCCGCGCTTCTGGTGAGTGATGAGGTCGTGGCCGGGTTCTACCTGGAACGCGTCGAGCGGTCCCTGCGCGACGCCGGTTTTCGCGTGGCGGTCGCCACCGTCCCGAGTGGGGAACCGTCGAAATCGCACCAGGAATTGTTACGGCTCTACGATGCGTGCTTCGCGGCTGGCCTGGAGCGCGGATCGGCGGTCGTCGCGCTCGGTGGCGGTGTCGTCGGCGACTTGGCGGGCTTCGCCGCGGCGACGTATCTCCGCGGCGTCCGCCTGGTACAGGTTCCCACCACGTTGCTGGCGCAGGTGGATTCCAGCGTCGGCGGGAAGACGGGCATTAACCTGGCCGGCGGCAAGAACCTTGTCGGTGCGTTCCACCAGCCCGTACTGGTGATCGCCGACGTCGAAGCGCTCGAAAGCCTCGGCGAGCGGGAGATGAGCACCGGCATGGCCGAGGTGGTCAAGCACGCCGTGATCCGCGACGCAGAACTCTTCGACCGCCTGGAGGCGGAGCCCGGCTCCCTGCTCGCGCGGGAACCTGACGCGCTCGAGGAGGTCGTGGCCTGGAACTGCCGGATCAAGGCGGACGTCGTGGCCGCGGATGAGCGCGAGGCGGGGCTGCGGGCGATTCTGAACTACGGTCACACGGTGGGGCATGCCATCGAGCGGGTCGCGAGCTACGGGGCCTATACGCACGGGGAGGCGGTGGCGATCGGGATGCACGCGGAAGCCTTTCTCGCCCGGCAGCGCGGAGAAATCTCCGAAGCCGTGCACGACCGCCAGCGCAAGTTGCTGGAGCGGTTCGGCCTGGGCACTTGCTTGCGCGAACCGCTGGAGGTGAGTCGTTTGCTGGGCACGATGCGGCACGACAAGAAGGTCCGGGGCGGACGAGTGCGTTTCGTGTTGCCCCGGGAGATCGGTTCCGTACGGATCGCGGACGATCTGGCCGAGTCCGAGCTGCGCCGAGCCCTGGAATTCGTTCAGCCCTAGATGCCTTGTTCGGTAGGAATATGGCGGACGACCTGCTTGAGAGCACGCTTCGCCTGGCGATGACTCCCGGTGTCGGCGGGGTGCGCTTCCGGTCACTGGTGGAACACTTCGGCTCCGCGGAGGCGGCGCTGAAGGCCGGCATCGGGGAACTGGCCGACGTCCCCGGGCTGGGTCGGCGGGGTGCCGAGAAAATCGTTCGCGAACGGGACGAGATAGATGTCGGGGGTGAGCTGGAGAAAACAGCGCGCCACGAGGTCCGCCTCATAGCCTACGGCGAGGCGGACTATCCCGTGGCCCTGACGTACACCGCCGCCCCGCCCCCGGTGTTGTACGTCCGGGGTGAACTGCGTCCGGAGGACGCTCGGGCGTTTTCGATCGTCGGGTCGCGCCGGTGCAGCCTGTATGGCAAGGACCAGGCGGAACGGTTCGGCGCCGGGCTGGCCGGGACGGGGTTCACGGTGATCAGCGGCCTGGCTCGCGGCATTGACCTGCACGCCCACCTGGGAGCCTTGAAGGCCGGAGGGCGAACCATCGCCGTGCTGGGGAACGGTCTGTCGAGCATTTACCCGCAAGAGCATACCGAGGTGGCCGATCGGATCGCCCGCCAGGGTGCCGTGGTGAGCGAATTCCCGATGGACACCGGCCCCGCCCCGGAGAATTTTCCTCGTCGCAATCGGGTCATCAGCGGGTGGAGTCTCGGGGTACTGGTCGTCGAGGCCGGCCGACGGAGCGGAGCGCTGATCACGGCCTCGCGCGCGGCCGAACAGGGAAAGGACGTCTTCGCCGTGCCCGGTCGGATCGACAGCCCGATGACGCGGGGAGTGCACCGGCTGATCCAGGACGGGGCAAAACTGGTTCACGACCTGGAGGACATCCTCTCGGAATATCCCGACCTGGGCCTGGACGGTCCGGCCGAAGGCGCGGAAGCGCCACAGCTGCCCCTGCAATCGCGACTGGAGGGGGACGAGGAATCGATTCTCGGCGTCGTAGGGCAGGAACCGTTGACGGCCGACGAAATCGCGGAGCGCTCGGGCCTCTCCACCACGGCCGTGGCCGGCGCCCTGACCCTGCTCGAACTGAAACACCTGATTCGGTCGGTCCCGGGGCAGCGGTATGTGCGCTCCCGGCGAAGATGACGGCCCGGGAAATCCACTCCGCACGAGGTTTCCACGTGAAGACCGCGGCGGCTCCTTGCCGGATGGCCCGGGGCCTGTTACACTCTGCAACGTTGTGCTGAACTCGGCCCGCCCGGTGGGCTTACAGCGGGGCACTGCGTAAGATGGAAACGGCCTCGATCCTGATTGTCGAAGACGAGCAGACGATCTGTCGGAGCCTGCAGCGCCGTTTAACGCGTGAAGGGTTCCGGGTGGCCAGAGCG
Source organism: uncultured Anaerolineales bacterium (assembly GCA_964525035.1). Classification (GTDB taxonomy): domain Bacteria; phylum Planctomycetota; class Phycisphaerae; order FEN-1346; family JAACEH01; genus CAZGEE01. Next base: position 2,527 of record CAZGEE010000080.1, on the reverse strand, counting down.
GAGAACGCCGCCGAGGCCCGGGAACATCTTTCCTCCGGTACGTTTGACGTGGCAATCCTCGATTACCGCCTTCCCGACGCGGACGGGATCTCCCTGCTGCGCGAAGTGAAAGGGCAGTCGCCTCAGACCATCGCCATCATGGTTACGGCATTTTCCACGGTGAACCTTGCGGTGGAGGCCCTGCGGGTGGGAGCCGACGATTTCGTCACGAAGCCGTTCAACACGGACGAGATCGTTTTGAGCATTGGCCAGCTTCTTGAGACGCGGCACCTGCGCGACGAGGTGACGCGAATCCGCACGGTCGAGGGCCGACACTACTCGCTGGACGCCCTGGTGGGCCGCTCGCCGGCGATGGTGAGGCTGAAGGAGATCATCCGCGATATTGCGGTGTCGCCTGCGATCACCCTGTTGCTCGAGGGGCCGAGCGGAGTGGGCAAGGACATCGTCGCCAAGGTGATCCACTACAATTCGCCCCGCGCCGACCGGCCCTTCGTGAACATCACGTGCACGGCCATTGCGGAATCCCTGCTTGAGAGTGAGCTGTTCGGCCACGAGCGCGGGGCCTTCACGGACGCCCGGGAGCAGAAGAAGGGCCTGTTCGAGATCGCGGACGGAGGCACGGTCTTCCTCGATGAAATCGGCGACATGCCCTTCGCCCTGCAGGCCAAGCTGTTGCGGTTCCTGGAGGAGCGGTCGTTTCGGCGGGTAGGGGGCACACAGGACCAACACGTCGACGTCCGGGTCATCTCCGCAACAAACCGTAATCTGCAATCGCTGGTGGCCACCGGCAACTTTCGACCGGACCTGTTTTACCGGCTCAACACGGTGCCGCTGGTGATTCCGCGGCTGAAGGATCGGATGGAGGACGTGCCGCTCCTGGCGGAGCGGTTCGTCTGGGAATTCAATCGCGAGATGCGGCGCAACGTAAAAGGGCTTGAGCCGGAGGCGATGAAGCGGCTCACGTCGTACGATTGGCCGGGCAACGTCCGTGAGCTGCGGAACGTCATCGAGCGCGCGATCCTTCTGGGGAAGGGGGACCGGATTCGTGCGCAGGACTTGAGTCACCAGGCGCCCACGGGTGATTCGCCAGCCAGTCCGGAAACTGAAGAAGCCGCTTCCCTCCTGGGGCCGGACGGCGTGGACCTTCGCGAAGTAGAGCGGCGTTTGGTCGTTGAGGCGATCGAACGGGCCGGCGGCAACCAGACCCGGGCGGCCAAGTTGCTTCGCATCAGTCGCGACCAGTTGCGGTATCGCCTTGAGAAGTTCGGGTTGCTGGCATCAAAGCGAGGCCGCCGGCCGCAAGACGCCCGCACGCCGCGCGGGGCCGAGTAAGGATCGCCGCATGAACGTCGTTGAGAGCATCAAGCGCCGAGTGGCGGATGAACAGAAACGAATCGTGCTTCCCGAGGTGTCGGACCAGCGAGTGATCGCCGCGGCCGCCCGGGTCTCCCGCGAGGGATTCGCCCGGATCGTACTGCCGGGCGAGCCGACGGTGCTGGAGGCCGCGGTACGCGACGCCGGGGCGGATCTGTCGCGAATCGGCTTTCTCGACAGCAGCGACGCGTCCTTGATCGAGAAACTGGCCGCCGCGCTGTACGAACGTCGGAAGCACCGCTCCCTGAGCATGGAGAAGGCGAGGCGGCTCGTCCGGCAGCCCACGTATGCGGGGGCGTTGATGGTGCAGTGCGGCCTGGTCGACGGCATGGTCGCCGGGAGCGTGGCGACCAGCGCAAACCTGATCCGTTCCGCCGTCCATTGTGTCGGACCGGCCGAGGGGCTCCGCACCGTGTCGTCTTGCTTCCTGATGGTGCTGCCGAGGAAGGAATTCGGGGACGATGGCGTCATGCTCTACGCCGACTGCGGGTGCGTGCCGGACCCGGACGTGGAGCAGTTGTGCGACATTGCCGTCGCCGCCGCCCAGTCGTACGAGCTATTCACCGGCAACGCGGCGCGCATCGCGATGTTGTCGTTCTCAACCAAGGGTAGCGCGCATCACCACCGGGTCGAGAAAATGGCCAAGGCCGCGGAGAAGCTTCACGAGCGGAGCCCCGGCCTGGCCGTCGACGGCGAGCTCCAACTCGATGCTGCAGTGGTACCTTCCGTGGCGGAGCGCAAAGCGCCCGGTTCGGTGATCGGGGGGCGGGCCAACATCCTGATATTCCCGGACCTGAACGCCGGAAACATCTGCTACAAGATGACGGAGCGCTTCGGAGGCGCCACGGCGATCGGCCCGGTCCTTATGGGGTTGGCCAAGCCGATCAATGATCTTTCACGAGGATGCCCGGTCGAGGCAATCGTCGGAGCCGTGGCAATTACCGCCACGCAGGCGCTCGCGGTGAAACCTGAGGTGTAAGGCGGCGCGGTGACCCGGGCCGGGAGTTGCCCGACGAGCGTCTTGGGCGTATGATCAAGCCGGAAACGGGGAACGGGCAATCAGCGCAGCGGGACGGCGCTCAGTGCCGGGGCTGAAGGGTTTCTGCGATGCCGAAGCGGATTTACATCGCGGCCACGCGCCAGAACGACGGAA
>CAZGEE010000079.1:0-7121 GCA_964525035.1 uncultured Anaerolineales bacterium | reverse complement strand
ACGCGGGGCTGCTTCTCGGCGCGGCCGGGGCCGTCGAGCGCATCGTGGCCGAACAGCGCAACGGCCTGGCCGGCGATGTCAAAGTCGTTGCCACGGGCGGCGGAATGGACGTCCTCGCCGGCCGGGTCCGTTGCTTGGACGCGCTTCGCCCCAACCTGGTCCTCGAGGGGCTTCTCGCGGCGTACAGGGCCGCGCGATGAGCCCACCGTCGAGCATCTTCACCTGTCTTACCCCCCCGGGCGCGGCGGCATCGCGACCCTTTCGCTGCTGGGACCCGACGTGTGGAAGGCGATCGAGTCGGTGTTTCGCCCGGCCCGTCACGAAGCAGCGTTCGAACCGGGACGGCTGCGCTATGGCCGGATCGTCGACCCTGCCGACGGGATCATCGACGAGGTGATCGTTCTACGGGCTTCACCCGAAGGCGCGGGCGAACCTCGGGAGGAGGTCGAGATCCATTGTCACGGCGGGCCGGCGTCCGTCGAGGCCATTTCCGACCGCCTCCGCGACCTGGGGCTCCAACGCGTGCCGTGGACCGAGTACCTGGAGGAGAGGGCGCGCCGTGCGAAGGCCCCGCGGATCCAGTTGGAAGCGGACCTCCTGCTCCCCGACCTCGCGACGCTGCGAGCCGTCATGCTCGTGCTCCGCCAGCGCAACGGGCTGCTGGCCCGGGCCGTCGAGGCCGTGTGCGATGAACTGAGCGCACGGCACGAGGAGGCGGCGAGGGCGGGCCTGAGGCGGCTGATCGCCGCGTACGAATCGACGGGGCGGCACATCGCCGAGCCTCCGCGCGTGGCGATTCTCGGGGCTGCCAACGTGGGCAAGAGCAGCCTGATGAACCGGCTCGTGGGCCGCGAGCGCGCTATCGTGACCGAGGTGCCCGGCACCACCCGCGACGTGGTGGCCGAGATGGTCGTCTTCGACGGGCTGCCCGTGGTGCTGGCCGACACGGCGGGCCTGCGCGAGGGCGGGGACGCCGTCGAACAGCTCGGCGTGGAGCGGGCCCGGGCCGAGGCATTCCGGGCGGACGTCCTGGTCTACCTTCAGGACCTTTCTCGCCCGCCGGACCCTGCCGAGGGCAACGTGCTCGGCAGCCTTCCCCCGGAAGCCATCCGCGTCGGCAGCAAGGCGGACCTCGTGCCGGGCGAAGAAGCGCAGTCGGCAGGCGCATTGCGCGTTTCGTCCGTAACGGGCGAGGGCGTTGACGCGCTGGTCGAGGCGATTCTCGCGAAGCTCGGGTTTCGTTGGGCGGAAGTGCCGGAACCGGTGCCATTTACGCGGCGCCAGGCGCGACTCCTGCGGCAGGCCGAGGTCGAGCTCGAGGGAGGTGGCCGTGAGGCTGCTGCCCGATCGCTCGCTGCCGTTCGTGCTCCGGCGGAATAGTCCCGGGGTCTACAGGATGAACCGGCTGATGTCGGCGGCGAAAGCCATGGCGACCAACCCGAGCAGAAGCACGGCCCCAACCGCGCTGAGGACGCTTCGCACCTTGGCCGGTACCGGCTTGCGGAGAATCTTCTCGAGGGCGACGAACACCACGTGCCCTCCGTCCAGCGGAGGAAACGGCATGGCGTTCAGCAGCGCGATGGCCACACTGACCATGCCGAGGAAGGTCATGAACTTGGCCACGCCGGCCTGGGCGGTCTTATAGAAGGCGATGCCGATGCCCAGCGGACTGCTCAGGCTCTTGCGGCTGACGGTGCCGCTGAACAGCCCCTTGACCGTGACCCACTGGAGCTCCACCACAGAGGCGATTTCATTGAAACCAAGCCCCAGGGCCTTCACGGGGTTGTAGATCGGCGGAAGTTTCTCCCGGATCGGGCCGGCGAGGGTCGTTCCAACGAAGAAGATGTCCGGCCAGCTTTCCCTCGGCGTGACACGGACCGTCGCCTCCTCCTTGGCTCCCGGGGCCTGGTAGGTAATCTCGACGGGCTCCCCGTCGGCCTCGAAAAGAGCGTGTCGGATAGCGCCCCAGTCGCGCGTGCGCTCTCCGTCGATCTTCAGGATTTCGGCCCCGTTCGGAATGCCCGCCTCCTGCGCCGCGGTTTTCCTGCCGAAAAACCAGACCGCCGGCGGGTCGGCGAGCGAGTCGTAAATGATTCCGATGGAATCGTATCCCAGAAACTCGTCACGCCGAGGAGTCACCTCCAGGCTCATGGTTTCTCCGTCGCGGCGGACCTTGATCGGCACGGGCCGCCCCACGTGGCCCTGGATGGCGTCGGAGACGTCGTCCCCGGAGGGGTGACGCTTGCCGTTTATGGAAACGATGATGTCCCCGCCTTTCAAGCCGGCTTCCTCCGCGGGGCTGTTCGGGCGGACTTCCTGGATCTGTGGAAGGGAAACCAGCCCGTAGTCCGGCGCGGTCACTTCCTCCGGGTCGATCCGCAATTGCACCCGTTCGCCCTCGCGTTCCACGGTCAGCGACAGCGGCCCGGCGGGCTTCCGCTCCAGGGCCTCCAGGCACGTGTTCATGAAACGGATTGGCTCTCCGTCGAGTTCGACGATGCGGTCTCCCTCGCGGAGCCCCGCCTGTTCCGCGGGAGCCCCCGCCTTGATTTCCATGATCCGCGGTTCCAACGGAGGTTCGATTCCGAGTATCGGGATGTCACTGCCGGTCCTGATGGAGGCGACGCGGCGCGGCTCGTCCCGACCTTCCAACTTGACCCGAAGCTTGCGATCGGGATTGCCGAGCCCGCCAATCGCGACCCGCTTTCGAACGTCCTCGAAGGACCGCACCTCTTCCCCGTCGATCGCCTCGATCCGGTCGCCCGGACGCAGTCCCGCGGCCTCGGCGGGCGAAGGGCTCCGCACGGCCCCGACGACCGGTGCCACCGCCTCGATGCCCACGACAGACGCCGCCACGTAAATCACCATCGCGCTGACGACGTTTAACGTGACGCCCCCCAGGAAGATAACCGTGCGTTTCCACGGCTTGGCGTTGTGGAGGGCTCGCGGATCGGTCGCGGCCTCCTCGTCGTCAGGGTCCTCGCCCAGCATCGAACAATACCCCCCCAGGGGAATCAGGCTCAGCCGGTAGTCCGTGTCGCCGAATTGCTTGTGGAGTACCGTCGGCGGGTAGCCGATGCTGAAAGCCGTGACCTTCACCCCGAAGAGCTTCGCGGCGACGAAGTGCCCGAGCTCGTGGATGAAGATGATGAAGCCGAAGCCGAGCAGCGCGACTACGACGTAACCGAGGTGAGGCATCTCCTGGCTTCCTCTCTGGCCCAGCGGTCGGCCTGGAGCACCGACTCCAGGTCCCGGCAGGGAAGGGGGTCATGGTGCGAAAGGGTCCGTTGCGACACCTTCACGATGTCCGTGAAGGAAAGCTCGCCCCGGCGAAACGCCTCGACGGCCACCTCGTTGGCCGCGTTGAGCACCGCGCCGGCGGTGCCTCCCGTCGAGGCCACCTCGTACCCGAGTTGCAGCGCCGGGAAACGGTCGAGGTCCGGCTCCTCGAATGACAGTGTCCCCGCGCGGGCAAGATCGAGCTTGCGCGCAAGGCCGGGTAGGCGCTCGGGATACGTCAGGGCGTACTGGATCGGCGTCTGCATGTCCGGCTCGCCCAACTGCGCGATCGTCGAACCGTCCACGAAGGTGACCAGCGAGTGGACGATGGATTCCGGGTGGATCATCACGCGGATCTGCTCCGGCGTGAGCGTGAAAAGCCACTTCGCCTCGATGATCTCGAGCGCCTTGTTCATCAGCGTTGCCGAGTCGATGGTCACCTTGGGCCCCATCTGCCAGGTGGGATGATCGAGGGCCTGTTCGGGCGTGACCCCGCTCTGCTGCTCCGGAGTCAAGCGGTAGAACGGTCCCCCGCTGGCCGTCAGCGTCACGTGATCCACTTCCCGATGCCACCCGCAGTGCAGCGCCTGGAAGACGGCCGAGTGTTCGCTGTCCACGGGCAGGATCTCGGCCGCGTGGTCCCGGGCGGCCTCGGTCACGAGGTCGCCCGCCATAACCAGGGCCTCCTTGTTGGCCAGGGCCAGCCGCTTGCCCGCCGTGACCGCATCCAGGGCGGGCGCGAGGCCCACGGCCCCGACGAGCGCTGAGATCACGATGTCGGCCTCGTCCAGGGTGGCCAGTCGGCGGGCTCCATCGACGAGCACCTCCGTCCCGCCGGCCCCGCCGAGGCGCTCCATGAGATCATGCCTCGCCGCCTCGTCCGCGACGGAGACATATCCGGGGCTGAATCGGCGGACCTGCTCGGCCAGGAGGTCTGAGCCGGCCCGGGCGGCAAGGCCGAGAACTCCAAAATCCGGCCCGAGATTATTGATGACTTCAAGGGCGGCGCGCCCGATCGACCCGGTAGAGCCTAGAATAACCACCTGGGGCATGAAGGAAACAATCCTCAAAACGGAGACGACCAGTGTGAATTCTGAAGTATAAACGGCACCCGGCGCGTGAGCAAGCCAGAAAACACGCCCCCCTCCAGGCTGAAAACGGGCCTTTCGTTGAAATCTGTGACATGGTGTTGTCATTTCTGCCTCCGATCCGTAATCCGACTGAAAAACGGAGGTCAGATAGTCGATAAGAGTCACGTATGGGGGAGTTGGGGGGAGCGGAGGATGCCCATGCGATGCGATGGATGCGGCTCGAGGATGGTCTGTTTCCGGGAGCGAAAGGAGGGGAATAAAGTGTTCCTGTGGTACGTGTGCCCGCGGGCCTCCTGCCAGCAGGAACTTCTCGTCGTCCGCGCGCGGCTGGCAGGCGAGAATCTCTTGCAAGAGCCCTCTTACTCGGGCCCCGCCGCGAAGCCTTTTCTGTCGCGTGCGATCCCGGGGGGGCACGGGGCGCCTCAGTGATCATCCCGGTCTGCTTCACTGTGGTCGCTGTTCCGCTGGAGTTGCTGTTGCTTGACGCGGACGGCAAGGCCGAGTTGCTCCAACTCCATCGAGAGGGCGACCGTGGAAACGACCACGTCGGGTGAGACCTCGAGCTGCACCGGGGCGAAGTTCAGAATCCCATGGATTCCCGTCTTGACCAGTTGGTCGGCCACGTCCTGTGCCGCCTCCGCGGGCACAGCCAGGATGGCGAAGCGAATCCGGTCTCGCTGGCACACGAAGTAGAGCTTCGTGATGTCCTGGACGATGTGCTCGCCGTATCGTTTGCCCACCTTGCGGAGGTCGTTGTCGAACACCGCCGCAATGCAAAAGCCCCGGCGTGCAAACCCCCGGTAGGTCGCGAGGGCCCGGCCCAGGTTGCCGCATCCGATTAGCGCCACAGGCCGCACCTGGTCGGTTCCGAGGATGCGCCGCAACTGCTGCGCAAGGTCCGAGCAATCGTACCCCACGCCGGGCCGGCCGAACTGCCCGAAGTGCGCCAGGTCCTTGCGCACCTGGGTGGCCGTCAGTCCCAGGGCCTTGGCCAGGTCCTCGCTGGACGTCGTCCGCTTCTCCTGCTCCAGCAGGGTCTCGACCTGCCGGAGGTAGAGGCTGATCCGGCCGGCCGTTGCCTTGGGAATCGGGCCTACGTTCACTGTGACCTCCCCCCACTCACTCGGTGATGGGTTTCTCGATCGGTACCCCTCGCTCTCCCAGTGCATCGCGCAGGGGGATGACACTCAGTTCGCGCGGAGGACAACCGGCATCCAGGCTCATGGCCGCAGCCAGCCCGGCCGCCTCGCCCGCGGCCATGCACTGATACATCACCCGGGCCGACCCCAGCGCCTCGTGGTCCGCGCTCAGGCAACGCCCCGCGACCAGTAGACCATCGACCTTCTGCGGAACCAGGCAACCGTAGGGAATATCGTAGTGCTCGCCGCGAGGCAATTGCCGCTCCCCGTAATGCGCCTGGCCGTCGCCGTCCGGGTCGTGCACGTCCACGAAAAACGCGCCCTTGGCCACGCCGCGCGAGGACTTCCGGCACGAGCACACCGCGTCGATCGTCAACGTTTCCTCCCCGACGATTCGCCGGCTTTCCCGGGTGCCCAGTTGCGGAGCCGTGTCCAGGAGGAATGCATTCTCCCAGCCGGGGAAGTGCTTTCGAAACGCCTCCACCGTCCGGTGAACCTGTCGCCGGCACACGATCGTGGCCCGGGTGACGTCCTCGGCGCTGGTGGCGTCCACCGCCGTCAGGTTCGTGTAGTTGACCCCGAGCTGGTCGGGTCGTTGCGGACACCACCACAGGCCCGACATCATCGTGTGAAACGGTTCCAGGTCGCCGGCGTCGATGGCTCGGCGAATCACGCCCTCCAGTTTCCAGCCTTGTTCCCGGCGCATCGCGTTGACCCTCTCGGTGTCGATGCCGCCCACGCGGAACATGAGTGTCACCGGCTGCATCCGGCCGTCCAGCTCCCGACCCTTGTGGAACGGTGCGCCTGCCGAGGCGGCCACGTCCCCGTCGGCGGTCGCGTCCACAACCCGTTTTGCCAGCACGGCCTCCCGCCCCGATTTGCTTTCCAGCAGCAACCCGCTAACCGAGCGGCCGTCCATGAGGGCTCCGGCCACCAAGGTGTGGTACCGCAGACGCACCCCCGCTTCCGAGATCATCTCCTCCAGCATTAATTTGGCCGACTCAATCTCTACGTCGGTGTTCCCGGCGTGCATTCGGCAGCCGCCCGCATCCCGGAGCCGAAGAGTAAATTCCCACGGGATTCCCCCGATGATACGGGGGCCGGTGTGCCCGGCGGAGGTCCAGATGCCCGCGTGCTGGTGAAGGCCGCGCGTCAGCATCCCGCCCAGGCAGCCGCCGACCTCGACCAGGAGGGTGGACTTCCCCGCCCGGGCTGCAGAGATGGCTGCGCAGAAGCCGGCAGGGCCGCCTCCGGCCACCGCAATGTCGACTTCCGCGCAGACCGGGACGTCTCGAGCCGGCTCGTGAACGGTCCTGGCTGCCATAGTTCCTCCTTCGCGGAAACCGACCCGGATTGTCCGAGGACAGGCCCTCGGTGTCAAGAATCTCTCACCGCGGAGCGTGAACACGCACAGGCCAGCCCGTGGCGGAACGGCCGCGGCTTGCGGGCCGACCGGCCTCGGGTGAGGTGAATGGCAGGTTGTGACCTCAACAAGGACGGCTCGTGCCCTCGCGGCGCGAAGCCCGGTTTGCGCCGCGCGCAGGGTTCTTGGTGAGCAGCAGGAAGCGCGACTCACAGTAGAGGCGGCGGGATGTGAACGCGGCGGATTTCC
>CAZGEE010000078.1:0-7128 GCA_964525035.1 uncultured Anaerolineales bacterium | reverse complement strand
CGGCTGGGCCACGATCAGTCCCCGCTGGCCCTTGCCGATGGGGGTGACCAGGTCGACCACCCGCATGTCAAGTTCCTCCGCCTTGGTCTCCAGGAGGAACCGCTCCTCGGGGAACAGCGGCGTGAGGTCGTCGAAGACGATCTTCTCGCTGACGGCTTCCGGGCTCTCGTAATTGACCGCCTCGACCTTCAGGAGGGCGAAGTACCGCTCGTTCTCCTTGGGCGGGCGGATCTGGCCGGCCACGATGTGACCGTTGCGCAGGCCGAACCGTCGAATCTGCGACGGCGAGACGTAAATGTCGTCCGGTCCCGGCAGGTAGTTGTAGTCGGGGCTCCGCAGAAAGCCGAACCCGTCCGGCAGGACCTCGAGCACGCCCTCGCCGAACATCAGTCCCGTCGACTGGACACGGTTGCGCACGATGTGGAAGATCAGGTCCTGCTTCTTCATGCCCGCGTAGCCCTCGAGGTTCTCCTTGCGGGCCACCTCGTGGAGTTCGGCCACCGTCAGCTTCTGAAGCTCGGTGATGTGCAACTCGCCGTGCTTCGCCTTCTCGTAGCGGCCGTGGGTCTCCTCGTCCATCATCTCCACGACGTTCTGCGCGGGCTTCTTGCGGCGCTGCGGACTCGAGCGGTTGTTCCGGTTGTTGTTGCCCGAGCGATTGCCCTGTCCGCGGCTGTTGTTGGATCGTGACGTTTTGCCCTTACCCTTCTCTGCCATGACATCCATCCTTCCAAAGTCCCCGTGAATCGATCATCGGTCCGGCGAACCCCGATCGGGCCCGCCCCGGACCGACTGTTTGCGGGAAGAGGCCGCGCGGTCGTCGACCCGCGCGAGAATCCGGCGAGCCTCGGCGTGAAGATGTTTCAGGTCGGAATCGTTTCGCAGAACGAAATCGGCCAGTTCACGCTTTCGGCTTAACGGAATCTGTCGGGCCTCGCGCCGCCGCACTTCCTCCCAATCCCAGCCCCTGGTTTCCCGTACCCTTTCGCGTCGCGTCGCCTCCGGGGCATCCACCAAGACGATCGCGTCACAAAGATCCTGTGTCCCGCTCTCGAGAAGCAGCGCGGCGTCGAGCGCCACCGGTGCACCGCCCTCCGCCGCGGCCAGGGCCCGCCGCCGGAATTCCGGCCACAGCACCCCGCCGACCACGCGGTTCAGCGTCCCGGTCGCCTCGTCCGAGGCGAAGGCCCGCTCGGCCACCGCGGGCCGGTCCACGCGCCCGTCCGACCCGAGCACCTCGGGCCCGAACGCCTCGGCCAGCCCGTCGCGGACCGCCGGGCGGTCGAGCACCTCGTGGCCCACGGCGTCGGCATCGAGCCGCGTGCACCCCAGGGTCTCGAAGGCCGACGCCAGGGCGCTCTTGCCGCTTCCGATCCCGCCGATGATGCCGATGATCGGCGCCCGGCGCGGGGCCTCCCGCGGCACCGCGTCGCCGACCGTCTTCGGCTCGCGCTTTCGGCCCGGGTCGGCCATGCTCACTTGGCCTCCCGCCAGTTCGGCCCCGTGGCGACCCCTACCTTCATCGGCACGTCGAGCGGAAGCGCCTCGACCATCTCCTCGACGATCATTTCGCGCTCCGCGTCGGCGGCCTTCTTCGGCACCTCGAAGACCAGCTCGTCGTGCACCTGGAGGATCATCCGCGAAGGACGGTCCTCCTCCCGGATGCGCCGGTCGATGTTGTTCATGGCCACCTTGATCAGGTCGGCCGCCGAGCCCTGGAGCACGGTGTTGAAGGCCGCCCGCTCGGCGTTGTTCCAGTGGCGCGCGTCGGTGTACCGGATGCCCGGCGTCCGCCGGCGGCGACCGCACAGGGTCGTGACGAACTGGTCCTTCTTGGCCCGCTGGAGCACCCGGACCATGAACTCCCGGACGCGGGTGTAGCGGGCGAAGTAGGCCTCGATGAAATCGGCGGCCTCGGCCACGGAGATGCCCAGGTCGCGCGACAGCCCGTAGGCGGTCTTGCCGTAGATCAGGCTGAAGTTGACGGCCTTGGCCCGCGCCCGCTGCTCGGACGTCACCGCGACCTGGTCCACGCCGAAGATCTCGGCGGCGACGAACGCGTGCACGTCGAGGTCCTCCCGGAACGCCTTCAGCAGGAACGGGTCCTGGCTGAAGTGGGCGAGCAGGCGGAGCTCGATCTGGCTGTAGTCGGCCGAGAGCAACACGTCGCGCCTTCGGTCGCCCGGGACGAAGGCCGCCCGGATTTCCCGGCCCTGCTCGGCACGAATGGGGATGTTCTGGAGGTTCGGATTGCTCGAGCTGAGCCGCCCGGTCGCGGTCACGGTCTGGTTGAACGACGCGTGCAGCCGACCCGTGCGCGGATTGACCAGTTGCGGCAGCGCGTCCACGTAGGTCCCCTTGAGTTTCGCCAGCATACGGTACTCCAGCACCTTCGCCGGCACCGGGTGCTCGGAGGCGAGCGCCTCGAGCGTGGCCGAGTCGGTGGACCATCCCGTTCCGCCGCGCGTCTTCCGCAGCGGCTTCAGACCGAGCTCTTCAAAGAGCACCTCGCCAAGCTGGCGGGGCGAATCGACGTTCAACTCGCGCCCGGTCTCGCGGTGAATCTCCTCGACCAGCCGGGCCGTCCGCCGGCCGAACGTCTCGCTGAGTTCCGACAGAACGCCCAGGTCCAGCGCCACGCCGTGGCGCTCCATCCGCTCGAGCACGCGCACCAGCGGCATCTCCACCTGGTGAAACAGGTCCGCCAGCCCTTCCTTCTGCAGTCGCGGCTCAAACACCCGGTAGAGCCTCCAGGCCACCTCGGCGTCCTCGGCGGCGTAGAAGGTTACCCGCTCCAGCGGAAGCTGGTCCACGCGCTTCTGGACCACTCCTCGCTTCCGCTCGCCGATCAGCGAGGTCAGCGGAACCGGCGTGTAGCCCAGCTCGGCCTTCGCGGCCGCGTCGAGCCCGTGCTGTCGGCTGCCCGAGTCGAGCAGGTACGACGCCACCATCGTGTCGAACAACGGCCCTTCGACCGGGAAACCCGAGCTTGCAAGCAGCGCCAGGTCGAACTTGGCGTGGTGCGCGATCTTGAGCGTCTCGCCGTCGGCCAGCACCGGCCCCAGGACCTCCCGCACCACGTCGAGGTCCACCGTGCGCTCCCCCTCGGGGGCCCGCACCGGCACGTACTCGCCCTCGTCCCCGCCGGTCGAGAAACTCAGCCCCACCAGCCGGTCGGACAGCGGGTCGAGCCCCGTGGCCTCGGTGTCGAAGGCGAACGCGTCGGCCTTGCGAAGCCGCGACGCCAGCTTCCGCAAGGCGGTCGTCGTGTCGACGCACGTGAAGCGTTTGCTCTGCGCCGCCTCCGGCCGGGCTTCCGCGTCCGGGCCGCCGAACTCCTCGGCCAGCTTCCGGAAGGCCAGCTTGTTGAACAGCTCGGCCAGGCGGGGGCGGTCCGGCTTCTCAGGCGCCAGGTCGCGGTAGGACATCTCGAGCGGCATATCCGGCCGCAGTCGGGCGAGCTCCCGGCTCATGCGGGCCTGGTCGGCATGGTCGCGCAGGGCTTCGCCCATTTTCCCCTTCACCTCGTCGGCGCGGGCCAGGATGGCGTCGAGCGATCCGTAGCGCTCCAGAAGTGATCGGGCACGCTTCTCCCCGATGCCCGGCACACCCGGGATATTGTCGGAGCTGTCGCCCATCAGGGCCAGCAGGTCCACCACCTGCTCCGGCGCAATGCCCTTCTCGCGCTTCAGCCACGCCGCGTCCATCCGCCGATCGTTTCGAGTGTCGACCATGACCACGCGGGGCCCGAGCAGTTGCATCAGGTCCTTGTCGCGTGAAGCGATCACCACGTCGCATCCATCCTCCGCGGCCTCGCCGGCGAACCGCGCCACCAGGTCGTCGGCCTCGTAGCCGGGGCTCTGCACGGCCACGACGCCCAGCGCCTCGAGGATCTCCTTGACCCGCTCCACCTGAGGCACCATCTCGTCCGGCATCGGCTTGCGGGTGACCTTGTAGTCGGCGTAGGCTTTCTTCCGGAACGTTTCCTCGGGCCCGTCGAACACGGCGACAAGGTAATCGGGCTCGTGGGTTCGGAGCACCTTGAGCACGGCCTGGGTAAATCCGAACGTGGCCCCGGTCGGCTCGCCGTCCGGCGCCGCCAGATTCGGGATCGCATAGTAGGACGCGTACAGGTGCGAGTGGGAATCGATAATGTAAAGCGTTTTCGCCATGACTGAACCGGCGGCGCTTCCGTGTGCACCGTCGGCGGGGAACTCACCCGGGCGACCCGCCTGCTTCCGGGCGACGAGCCGCTCCGCGGCCGGCGACGTCGCTTCGTCGATCGCCAACCGCCGGCCTACCCTCATCCGTTTCCGGCACGAACAAGCCAATCCAAAAAGGAAACACCACCCCGCACGTCAATCAGGAGAGCCGTCCATGCACCGTGTTCAGCGGTTTCTCATGCGGGAAGTTGATCAGCAGTCGTAAGAGATAATGCGGCGAGAGCCGTCCGCTGCCCGAACTGCCTGGGGCTGGAGGCCCAGTCGAACGAAAGTAAGTCTAACCCAGCAATCGAAGACGGTCAAGCCCCTATTTTTGGGGTTGACAAAAAATGGGGCCGTTCCTAAGTTAACGTCCGTTGGAATCGCGGGTTGCACACCGTCGACGCCGAGGCCCCCCGGGTCGCCGCGGTGTCGCCGCAGAACCAGGACACGGGTTGCCTTGGATTCCGGGGCGTTCCGATCGCATCTGTTCAGGAGGCTGATTGATGGCTAGGCGAGTTGCCGCACAACGGCGTGGACTGCTCTACGGCTTGATCGCTGCGATCTTTGTGGCGGTGATCATGACCGTTCTGCTCTTCCTTCAGATCAACGAGTTGAAGAACCTCTACGCGCGAGTCGATCCCACACCGGACGTCCGCGCCGAGAAGGTCCAGGCCGACATCCGCAGGGCCCAGGAGGACCTCGAAGCGGCGGGTGTGCTTCCGGCCGAGGGCGGCATGGGGCTGGTCCCGGGCATCGAAGCCATGCTTGAGCGGTGCGACAACTATCGGGCCGCGATGGGCGAACTGGCCTATGCTATCAGCGGGCAGTCGCTCGAGGAAGTTCACGGTGAGGCGCTGATCGGCCAGGTCCGCGATCAGAAACAAGCGGGGCTGTCGGCCATCGGCAAGGCCACGAAAGCGCTCCAGGTGGCCCCGCAGGCGGGCGTCGAGGGAACCGAGGTCCGACAACCCGCCAACCTTACTGCGGCGATCGACCAGTTGGACATTCACGTCCAGAAACTCACCACCGCTTACAAGAACAAGGTGGACACGATCAGCTCGCTCGAGAGCGAGAATCAGAACGTCAAGCAGAGCCTCCAGAACACCAAGAGCGAGTTGCAGGCGAACTGGGACAAGATGAAAGAGGAGACGGACCAGCGAATCGCGGACCTGGAGAAGGAACTCCAGAACGTCCAGGCCCAGGCCGACCAGTTCGAGAAGGAACGGGAAGCCGCGCGCGAGGCCGCCAACAAGGCCGAAGCCGAAGCCGCCAAGAAAATCCAGGACCTGAACAACAAGATCGAAATGCTCAACGTGGAGGTCGCCGAGTTAACCAGCCGCATCCAGAGGGCCCTCGCCAGGGAATTCGAACCGGACGGCAGGATCATCAAGCTGCCGCCCGGCGAGCGCACCGGCTACGTCAACCTCGGCTCAGGCGACGGGGTCTTCAACGGGCTGACCTTCAGCGTGTTCGACCCCACGGAACTCGGGAAAGAGGCCCCGGAACCGAAGGGCTCGATCCGGCTGACCAGCGTCATGAACGAGGCGAGCGAGTTCTACATCAACACCTACCGCAAGAACAGTCCGATCGTCGAGGGCGACGTCATCACCAATCCGGCCTTTGACCGCCAGCGACCGTTCCGCTTCGCGGTGTTCGGCTTCTTCGACATCGACGACGACGGGCTGGACGACTCCAGCCTGATCAAGGACCGGATCCGCGAGTTCGGCGGCAAAATCCAGGACCAGGTTACCGTGCAGACCGACTACCTGGTCACCGGCCAGGACCCGATGAAGAAGGTCCGGATGCCCGCGGCCGGCGGCATGTCGCAGCAGCAGCAGGTGGCCTTCGACAAGGCGAAGCAGGAGCAGAAGGCTTTCGGCCGGGCCACCGACCTGGCGCGGCGCCTGCACATTCCGGTGCTGACCCAGAACCGGTTTATCTCGCTGGTCGGCTGGTGGTAGGCCCCGGAAGAGGCCAAGGCGCAATCCAACGGGCGAGGATCTGATCCAGGTCCCCGCCCGTTTCGCTGCGCCATCGCGAGCCGACCGGCCCTGCAAGTCCCTGGCGCCCGGGCCCCCTTCCGGGCACGCGGCCGGGAGCGTTACCCACGCGGCAAGAATGGCCTTAGGAATAGAGTTTGCCGAGGAGGCGTCGGCCGCTCTTTCGGCCGGGGCCGTCTTCGCCCGTGGCGTCCCCGATCAACCGCCTGAGCAGGTGAGGCTCGACGAAGATCAGGCTCTTCGGGTCCAGTTCGGCGCTTTCGGCCGCCTTGCGCAGGAGTTTCTCCTCGCGGCGCGACAGGCCGTGGGCGCGGCAAAGCTCGCGCCACAGCGCGTCGCTGCTGCGGCGGTGCTGCCCTTCGTGACGGCGGCTGGCCACCACGGCGGTCGCGGCCAGGACCACCAGCGCCGCAAAGACCACAATCGTCGCCGTGTCGCTCAGGACCGAAGGCAACATCACCCTCCTTACGCCGAAGCCAGCAAATCGGCCGCCTTGTGCCGGACCGTCGTACTGGGGTCCCGCTCCGCCAGCAGCCGCGCCGTCCGCGTGAACTCGCTGGGGCGGGTCTTGGAGAAGACCCATAGCGCGCTGACCCGGTCGGGTTCCCCGGCGGTGAGCATCTTCCGGAGAGTCTCTCGGCCCTCCGGCCGGTTGCGGTCGATCAGCGCCCGCGCCGCGCTGGCGCGCACGCGATGGTGCGGATCCGTGGTGAACGGCAGGAAGACCTCGCCGCCGGCCTCGCGACGGTCCAGGCCTTCCAGGGCGTTCGCCCGCACCCGGGCGTCCCACGAGTGCAGCGCCCCGCCGAGCACCTCCGCGACCCCCGCAGCCCCGCTCCAGGCCAGGGCCGCTACCGCGGCGCTCTGGACCCGCGTATCCTCGTCGGCCGAGGCCACTTCCTTCAGCGGCTCGGTAAACGCGT
>CAZGEE010000077.1:4414-7163 GCA_964525035.1 uncultured Anaerolineales bacterium | reverse complement strand
TCTCGCCCCGGGCAAGCGCCAGGGTCTCGCGGAAGATCCACGGACGGCCCACCGCACCGCGGGCGACTGCCACGCCGGCAACAGGGCTGTCCCGCAGACGGTCCAGGACCACTTGTGCGGAGGTCAGGTCCCCGCTGCCGAACACCGGAATGCTCAGCCGCTCGGCCATCGCGAAGATAAAATCCCACTCCGCATGACCGTGGTACTTCTGCTCGACGGTTCGCCCGTGGATTGTCACCGCGTCGATTCCCACCTGCTCGGCCCCGACGAGCAACTCGGTCACCTCGTCGCGGCTCGCGTCGGAATCGTCGAACCCGCGCCGGACCTTGAGGCTCAGCGGAAGGCCGGTCGCGCGGCGCACGGCCTCGACCCTGCGCAGTGTCGCCTCCGGGTTCTCGAGCCGGGCTCCGCCGCACCCTCGCGCGAGCATCTTGCGCACGGGGCAGGCGAAATTCAGGTCCACGGCATCGAAGCACCCGAGTTCCTGGACCCGGGCGGCCGCCTCGGCGACTCGTTGGGCGTCCTTGCCGAACGTCTGGATGCCGAGCGGGCGATCCTCCTCCACGATGCGAAGAAGGCGCCGCGTCTTTCGCCCCGGCCGAACGATCTCGTACGCGCTGATCATCTCGGTCCAGGCCAGCCCGGCCCCGTACCGGCGGGCAAGCATCCGCTGGCCTCGTTGGCTATAGCCCGCCATCGGGGCCATCACGAGATTGTTCTTCAGTTCCAGCCCGCCGATGCTCACCGGGCGAATCGGGTCCATGATCCGGCAACTTTGCTGCGCGGCCTACGCAGTGTCAAGAAGGTTTTGACACTATGGGACGACCGTGGTTACAATCCCCGCTATTCGTACGTAGCCGCGACGCCCCCAAGGGGCGCGCGAGCTGCAGTGGCCGGAGGAGGAAGAACGATGCGAACGGCCCTGACGTTGCTGGCGGCGCTGCTGGTCGGTGCGACGGGATGCACGCACAATCAGGAAGCGTTGCAACACGCCGGGATGGGTTTCCTTCTCTACAACCAGGAGGAGCTGGACGAGGCGCTGCAGGAGTTCGAGGACGCGGTGCAACTCGACAACAACCTGGCGATCGCCCACGCCAAGATCGCCGACATTCACCGCCTGCAAGGGCATCCCGAGCTGGCGGTGGGCCCGTACAAGAGGGCGATCAAAGCCCTGCCCTACGAGTTCGAATACCGGTACAACCTCGGCACGGTGTATCAGACGTTGGGCCAGAGCCGCAACGCCGTCGACACGTACCACGGCGCGGCCGACCTGCGGCCACGGAACGTACCGACGCGTATTAACATGAGCGTCTGCTATTATCACCTCGAGGACTACGAGAAGGCCACGGAGCAATGCCGGAAGGCCATCGAGCTGGACCCCGACAACCCGTTCGCGTGGAGCAACATGGGCGCATTGCGGGACGTCACGGGCCAACGCTACGAGGCCATCCGCGCATACCGCAAGGCCCTGGAGATCGACCCGGACCAGCCGGCCGTGTACGTCAACCTCGGAACGCTCTACCTGAAACAGGGTCGGCACGACGACGCGATCAAGGCGTTCAAAAAGGCCCTGGAGTTGGAACCCGATGATCCGATGGTGCACAAGCGGCTGGCCTACGCCTATAACAAGATGAAGCGCTACAACGTGGCTATCGAGTCACTTCAGCGATGCCTCGAACTGGCCCCGCAGGACTGCGGCGCAATGAACTCGCTGGCGGCGATCTACATGATCTTTTTCGTCAAGAACACCAACCAGCAGACCCTGCGCGAGAAGGCCCTCGATCTCTGGCACCGCAGCCTGGAGACCGACCCGGAGCAACAGCACATCCGCGCGCTGGTCAGGAAATGGGGTAACCCCTGATCGATCGCGGCGGGTGGACCCGGTTGGTGCCATCGGACGGCGCCGCGGGAGCCCCCGCCTGAAGCAGAGGGGGCGTCACCGGCGGCCCCGGGATGGAAGGAACACTCTCATGACGGTGAACCTGGCAATCGTGGGCTACGGCCGCATGGCCGAAAGTTGCCACCGGCAGATCATCAGCGACCTGCGCGGGGCGAAGCTGCTGGCCGTGTGCGACTCCACCGCCGCCCGGCGTAAGGCGGCCGAGGAGGCCGGCGTCGAGCGCACCTACGCCTCGGTGGCGCAACTGCTCAAGGACGAGGACATCCACGCCGTGAGCATCTGCACCCCCTCGCACAGCCACGTGGACATCGGCCGGAAAGTGGCGCGGGCGGGCAAGCACATCCTCACCGAGAAGCCGGCCGCCCGCACGCGGGCCGAGTGGAAGAAACTGGTCGACGCGGCCCGGAAAGCGGGCGTGCTCCTGACCGCCTTCCACAATCGGCGCTGGGATCAAGACTTCCTGGCGGCCCGGGAGGTGGTGCGCAAGCGCCTGGTCGGTCGGCCGATCGCCGTGGAGGCCCGCTGGCAGGCGTACGGCTCCGGGGCCGGCTTCGGGACCAAGGCCTTCAAGCCCGAGTGGCGGGTGATGAAGCGCTATGGCGGCGGCACACTGCTGGACCTGGGAGTGCACATGATCGACCAGGTCAACCAGATCACCCGCGCCCGGCCGACCCAGGTCTTCGCCGCGGTGCACGGAGGGGTGTGGTCCAAGGAGACGGACGATTATGCCTCGGGCATGATCCGCTTCGACGACGGGATGGTCGCCTTCGTCGAGGCCAGTGCGATCACCTCGCAGAAGCTACCGCGGTACCGCATTATCGGGTCCAAGGGCATGGCCGTCGCGAACGC
>CAZGEE010000077.1:0-4404 GCA_964525035.1 uncultured Anaerolineales bacterium | reverse complement strand
TTGATTTATCGGAGATTTTCTTCATCCAATAAGGAAATCGACAGATTTCGCGTTGACTCCTTCACATGGCCAAGAAGCCCAATCGGACCCTCCGCATGGACGGTCCGAGACGGTGGGACAATCCGTACCGCACGCTGGTCGCGGCCATCAAGGATCGCCGTCGCAAGCTGGCCGTCACGCCCGAGTCGGTGCTTACCACCATGCAGTTGGTGGACGCCTATCACGAGAGTTCGCGGCGGGGAGGCAGCGTGCCGATTCGCGGCCCGCGCGCGAAGTAGCGCCGAGCCGCCCGGCTCCGCACCGCAGAAGGACAGACCCCATGAAAGTCCCCGCAAAAGCCGTTCGCGTCCGCGTCGCGCCCAGCCCCACGGGCGATCCGCACGTGGGCACCGCCTACATCGCCCTCTTTAACCTGTGCTTCGCCCGCAAGAACGGCGGCGCGATGGTCCTGCGGATCGAGGACACCGACCGGGCCAGGAGCACTCCCGAAAGCGAGCAGGCGATCCTCGATTCCCTGCACTGGCTCGGGCTGGCATACGACGAAGGTCCGGACGTCGGTGGCCCGCACGAGCCTTACCGCCAGAGCGAGCGCACCGAGCTCTACCGCCGGGAAGCGGAGAAACTCGTCGATTCCGGGCAGGCTTACTATTGCTTCTGCACGCCCGAGCGGCTGGCCGAGGTCCGCGCGGCGCAGCAGGCCCGCAAGGAACCGGCCGTCCGCTACGACCGCCATTGCCGCAACCTGGACCCGGCGGAGGTCCGGCGCCGGCTCGACGACGGCGAGCCGAACGTGGTCCGACTGGCCGCGCCGCTCGACGGCGAGACCACGTTCCACGATCGCCTCCGCGGATCGATCACCTTCCGGAACGAAACCATCGACGACCAGGTGTTGCTGAAGAGCGACGGGCACCCCACCTATCACCTGGCGTGCGTGGTGGACGATCACCGAATGGGGATCACCCACGTCTGCCGCGCCGAGGAGTGGATCACCTCCACGCCCAAGCACGTGTTGCTCTACAAGGCCTTCGGCTGCGAGCCGCCCGAGTTCATCCACATGCCCCTGCTGCGGAACGCGGACCGGAGCAAGATCTCCAAGCGCAAAAACCCGACCAGCCTCGAGTGGTACCGCTCCCAAGGGTACCTCCCCGAGGCACTCGTCAACTTCCTCGGGCTGCTCGGCTATTCCATGCCCGACGGCCGCGAGATCTTTACACTGGAAGAGATGATCGAGAACTTCACCTGGGACCGCGTGACGACGAGCGGACCGGTCTTCGACATGGAAAAGCTCAACTGGCTCAACGGGGAGTACATCCGCGCCATGCCGGCGGAGGCGTTCGCAGAGCGCGCAAAGTCGTCGGGCTTCGTGCCGGACGAGATGTCCGACGAGGCGTGGAACGCGGCGGCATGGATGATCCAGGAGCGGGTGAAAACCCTCGGCGAGATTGCCGATCATGCCGCGTACTTTATCCGCGAATTGCCCTACGAGGCGGACGAACTGCTCCCGAAGAAGAAAGGCAAGCCGACGCGCGACGCCGATGAAACCCGCCGCGTGCTCGGACAGATCCGCGCCATCTTCGCCGAAGTGGCCGAGTGGTCACTCGACCCGCTGGAGCAGTCCATGCGGGCGTTCTGCCAGGAGTCGGACTGGAAGACCCGGGAGCTGTTCATGACGCTGCGTGTGGCCGTCACCTGCCGCCGGGTCTCGGCCCCGCTGTTCGAGACGATGGAGATCCTAGGCCCCGAGGAATCGCTTCTCCGGCTGGACCACGCCGTGGCGAAGCTCGAATAGACGACGGTTGGGGAGCCGGCGCGCGTCCTCCGAAAACACCTACCCCCCGCTCTTGCCTCCTCGCTTCTTCTTTTGCTGCTGTTGCTGCTTCTGCTGTTGCTTCCGGATCCTGGCCCACTTGTCTCGGAGCGAGACGGTACGGTTCAGTACGGGCCGCGCCTCGGTCGTATCCGGGTCCACGCAGAAGTAGCCCAGGCGCTCGAGCTGCAATCGCGTGCCTGGGGTCGTGCCCCGCAGGGCCGGTTCCACGGGGCAGGACGCAAGGGTTTCCACGGACTCGGGATTCAGGTTGGCGATGAAGTCCTCGCCTTCCGGCGCGTCGTCCGGGTCCTCTTTCAGAAAGAGGCGATCGTAGAGCCGGACCTCGGCCTCCACCGCGTGGGCCGCCGAAACCCAGTGCAGCGTGGCCTTGACCTTTCGCCCGTCGGGGGCGTCGCCCCCCCGGGTGGCCGGATCGTAGCTGCAGCGGAGTTCGACGATCTCGCCCGTGCGGTCATCCCTGACCACGGACTCGCAACGGATGAAGTAGGCATAGCGCAGCCGCACCTCCCGGCCGGGCGCGAGACGGTAGAACTTCCTCGGCGGGTCCTCGCGGAAGTCGTCCCGCTCGATGTAGAGCACGCGCGAGAACGGCACCTTGCGCGTGCCCGCGTCCGGGTCCTCCGGGTTGTTTACCGCGTCGAGCTCTTCAACCTCCCCTTCCGGGTAGTTCTCGATCACCACCCGCAGCGGCCGCAGCACCCCCATGAACCGCGGGGCGCGGCGGTTCAGGTCCTGCCGCACGCAGTGTTCCGGCAGGGCCACGTCCACCGTGCTTTCCATCTTGGCCACGCCGACACGGTCGAGGAACGTGCGGATCGCCTCCGGGGTATACCCGCGCCGGCGCAGCCCGCAGAGAGTCGGCATCCGCGGGTCGTCCCACCCGTCCACGTGTCCCTCTTCCACGAGCCGCCGCAGCTTCCGCTTGCTCAGCACCGTGTAGGTGAGGTTCAGCGGGGCGAACTCGATCTGCCGCGGGTGATGAATGCCCAGCGCGTCGAGAAACCAGTCGTACAAGGGCCGGTGGTTCTCGAACTCGAGCGTGCAGATCGAGTGCGTGATGCCCTCGATCGCGTCCGACTGGCCGTGGGCCCAATCGTACGTTGGATAAATGCACCACCGGTCGCCCGTGCGATGGTGGTGGGCCCGGAGGATACGGTACATTACCGGGTCGCGCAGGTTCAGGTTCGGCGAGGCCATGTCGATCCGGGCCCGCAGCACCCTCGAGCCGTCGGGGAACTCCCCGGCCCGCATGCGGCGGAACAGGTCCAGGTTTTCCTCGACGCTGCGATCCCGGTAGGGGCTCTCGCGGCCCGGTTCCGTCAATGTGCCGCGATGCTCGCGGATCTCGTCGGCGCTCAGGTCGCACACGTAGGCCTTCCCAGCCCGGACAAGCCGGACGGCGAACTCGTACAGTTGCTCGAAGTAGTCCGACGCGTAATAGAAGCGGTCGTCCCAGTCGAACCCGAGCCAGCGGACGTCCTCCCGGATGGCCTCGACGTAGGCCTCCTCCTCGCGGCACGGATTGGTGTCGTCCATGCGGAGGTTGCACAGGCCGCCTTCGTACTCCCGCGCGACTCCGAAGTTCAGGCACACGCTCTTGGCATGCCCGATGTGAAGGTACCCGTTCGGCTCCGGCGGGAAGCGCGTATGCACCCGCCCGCCGTACCGATTGGTTTCGAGATCCTGGGCGACGGCTTTCCGGATGAAGTCCGACGGCCCTTCGGCCTTGCGAGTCCCTGAATCGGCATCTGTCCGCCGGTCATTCTTGCCCGTGTTTACGTCCTCTTTCACCGCAACGTCCTTCTAACCCGGCCTATCGAACGCGAGGCCGACCACCAGCCTCCGGGGCGGAAATCCTAGCACAGGGCCCGGCAGGAAGACAAGAGAATGTGCCGGCCGGGACCACCCCGCCCGGCCCCCCGGCGCATGGGGCGTATGGTTGTGCGAGAGGGCCTCCCCTGACGCCCCGCCTGTTTCGGGTCGGCGCAGGGACGCCCACGCCGCCCGTAGACGCCCCCCCAAAAGCGAAAGGGCCCCGGCCTCCCGGAGCCCTTTGCGGCTTCGTTCGTCACGAAATACATCTGCGGAGGCGAGCCTGTTACTCGGTTGCCTCTTCCATCTTCTCCTTCATGTCCTTCGCCGCCTCCTCACCTTCTTCCGCGGCTTCTTCGGCCTTTTCCATGGCCTCGCCTGCGGCCTCGCCAGCGCCCGTCTCCTCGCCCTCGTCCTTGGCACATCCGGCAATCAGTCCCACCATCAAAAGCATCACCAACAGGTAGCGCATGTCCCCGTCCTCCTAGAAAGTGAGAAGTGCACGGTCCTCAGGACTCTGCAAACATCCTAAACAATCTTTCCGACAGCGCTAAGCCCTAATTGGTGTCATCCCGCCCTCGCCCAAAAGGAATTCTTCCGGGTCTACGCGGCAGGCGCGCTCTCCGTAACTAAAGCTGGCAAAAGATGTTGGGGAACACCTGCCCGGGATCACAGCGGGAACAAATCATCCCGCGCGGAATTTTTTTCTTCCGGCCTCATCCCCGCCTGCCACTCAAACTCGGCCGCACAAGAGACGGACC
>CAZGEE010000076.1:0-7207 GCA_964525035.1 uncultured Anaerolineales bacterium | reverse complement strand
GGGTACCCGTAATAGACCCACAGGAAACCGCAGATCTGGAGCCGGTCGCCCGGCGGTTTTTTCTGTTCCACGCCCTCCTCGCCGACGAGCACCACCTCCCCGGGACCCAGTTCCCGCACCAGCTCGTAGCCCAGGTTCGGAAACGCGCAACTCTCGAGCGCGGCGGCGTGGGCCCCCGGCTTGCGTCCGATCACCACGGGCGTGCGGCCGTAGCGGTCCCGGGCGGCGTAGATGCCCTGCTCCGTCAGGAGCAACAGGGAGCACGAGCCCTCGATACTCTCCTGGACCCGCTGGATGCCATCTGCGAACGTGGCCTCGCGATTGATCAGGGTGGCCACGAGCTCGGTGGGATTGATCGCGTTCCCGCTCATCTCGGAGAAGTGGCTGGTCCCCTTGCTGAACGCCTGCCGGGCCAGTGCATTGACGTTCTGGATCGCGCCGACCGTGACGATGGCATAAACGCCCAGATGCGAGCCGATAATGAGCGGCTGGTCCTCGTAGTCGCTGATGACGCCGAGGCCCCGCGACCCGTGCATCCCGGCCATGTCGTCCTCGAACTTCGACCGGAACTGCGAGTTGGTGATGTCGCGAATGGATCGCTGGAAACCCGCCTTGTTCCGGACCGCCATGCCCCCGCGGCGTGTGCCCAGGTGCGAGTGATAATCGGTGCCGAAGTACAGGTCAGCCACGCAATCGTCCTTGGACATGACGCCGAAGAATCCGCCCATCGAACGGCTCCCTTCCGATTCGCCTTCAACTCGTGAGCGCGTGAGTCCACCCGGGCGCCGGCCTCCTGCCGCGCCAGGTCGCGGGATGCCGGAGCTGCCTCCGCACCCGCTGCCGGCCGCCGCCGCACATCGAGGCGGGCATCTTACCCGCTCCGGCCGGCGAGTGCAATGCCGCCCGCCGTACCCTTTCGCTGGACAACCCGCCGCGCGCCGACTATGGTAGTCTGCCGTGGTCTGCAATGCGCGGCATCGGAGGAAGAAATGGCACAGGCTCAGGAAAGCGGAAAAATGGAAATTCGAAATGTCGTGTTCATCCTGGCCGACCAGCACCGACAGGATTGCCTCGGATGTTACGGCAACCCCGTCGTGCAGACCCCTAACATCGACCGGCTGGCCGCCACCGGAACGCGATTCACCCACGCCTTCACGCCGGCCGCGATCTGCACCCCGGCCCGCGCGTGCATCCAGACCGGGACCGCGCCGCGCAAGCACGGCCTGATCTTCAACTGGGAGTTCTGGAAGTTCCGCGGCGGACAGTGGAACCTGACGCCGGAGACGCGCCTGTTCCCGCAGGACCTCGCGGAAGCCGGCTGGGGGCTGGCCCACATCGGCAAGTGGCACATCGGGGATCACAACAAACCCGCCGACTACGGCTACGAGGGCCCCTACTATCACGGATACGGCTATCCGTCGACCCATGAGCATTACCTGGCGTACCTCAAAAATCTCGGCCTCGACGGGTTCCGCATCACCGAGAAGTGCCAGGCACCGGGCGACGGCCAGCTTTATTACGGCAAGCAGGAAGGCCCGCCCGAGGCGTCGATCCCGGCGTACCTGGCGCACCAGACGATCGAGAAGATCCGCAAGTTCAGCCAGGCCGACAAGCCGTTCTTCGTCTCCTGCAACTTCTGGGGCCCCCACGCGCCGTTCCGCATTCCCGACCCCCACCTTCACATGTACGACGACGCCGACATCGAACCCTGGCCCAACTTCCACTGCGACCTGTCGCAGAAGCCGAGCATCATCCGGCGGCAGGGACAGTCCTTCGACACGGGCTGGTTCACCGACGACGTGCTGCGCGACATGATCGCGAAGCACTACGGCTATGTCACGCTGATCGACGAGCAGGTGGGCCGCGTCCTCGAGGCGCTCCGCGAGTGCGGGGAACTGGACCGCACGCTGGTGATCTACACCGCCGACCACGGGTCGGCCGTCGGCAGCTACCGGATGTGGGACAAGGGGTTCGGG
Source organism: uncultured Anaerolineales bacterium (assembly GCA_964525035.1). Lineage (GTDB taxonomy): Bacteria > Planctomycetota > Phycisphaerae > FEN-1346 > JAACEH01 > CAZGEE01. The sequence continues at coordinate 5,231 of CAZGEE010000076.1, read as the reverse complement.
ATGTACGACTGCCTGTACCGGATCCCGATGGTCTTCAGCCACCCGTCCCTGAGAACCGGCGACAGTGACGCGTTTGTCAGCCTGCTCGACCTGGCGCCGACGTTCCTGGAACTGGCCGGCCGCCCGCTCCGCGAGGACCTGGACGGGCAGTCCCTGCTGCCGATTCTCCAGTCCGGCGAAGGCCCCGGGCGCGAGGACTTCATCATCGGCGAGCACTACGGCCACCAGATTCCATGCTGGCAGCGGATGGTCCGGAGCCGTTCCGCGAAGTACATCTACAACCCCACTGATCGGGACGAGTTCTACGACCTCGAGTCGGACCCGTACGAGATGACGAACCTCATCGACGAGGTCGGCCGCGACCGGCTGCGACCGATGAAAGAACAGCTCCTGCGGCACATCGAGGAGACCGACGACCCCGTGCGCGGCTGGGCGCGGCGAACGGTGAAGCCCTAGAGCCTTCTCGGTGGCAAGCCCCCCGCTGAGCCCTCAGCGTGATCGCTTGAACCTTTCGCTCCTGCCGCCGTCTCGCGAGGGAATCACGTGGGGGCACGGAAGCACAGAGAAACTCGGGTAGGATTTGCCAAGGCCGGCCGGTTGCCAAAGGGAACGGCCGCTGTAATCGACTCACTTCAAGAGACGAGCCGCGAAGCCGGTGCCCCGCGACTCGTCGGATTTCCTGGCGGAGAGGCAGGGATTCGAACCCTGGGTACCCAGAAGGGTACACCGGTTTTCGAAACCGGCCCGTTCGACCACTCCGGCACCTCTCCGGCTGTCGTGGAGCCGATTCTAACGAATCCGTCCTCGCACCGTCCACCCAAATCCGCTTGACGGCGGAGCGATCGGAACTTCGAGCAGGCCCTCGCCGACCGGCGCCCCTAAGGTACGAATCGTGGTTATACATTGCGCGGTTGATGTCCCCCCGGCAAAACGTCGAGCGGGGGCCGCCCGGCATCGAGCCAGGCCTTCAACCGCCCGCAGGCATCGCGCACAAGGCCCAGCACGGCGAGCCTTTCGGAAGCGTCGCACGCCGTGTTCCCCCAGAGCGTCTCCAGTGCCCGCGCGGCGCGGGCGGGATCGCCGACCGTCGCCTCGTCGAGCGTCGCCAAGGCCGCTGCAGCTCCGAAAGCGTACCGCACCGGGCGGACACCCTGGGACCGGCCCAGGCGGATCGTGCCGATCAGCCGGTCGTCCCATCGGAGTTTCCGCTCAGGGTCCCGGCCGAGACGCTCAACGGTATCCCGAAGATACGGGTTCATCATCCGCTGCAACAGGTCGTCGGCGTAGCGACGGATGCCCTCTTCGGAGAACATCGCGTCCAGGCCTCCGTACTTGGCCCTGAGGGCCGCGCCCGATTCCCCGACGAGCGCCGTCCGGAAGAACGGCACGGCCCCGGGAACGCGGGCGAGGTCGGCGACAAAGTGCACGCCCAGCAGAGCGCCCACGTAGGCCGCGAGGGCCTGCGTCGCGTTGGTGCCATACAGCTTCGCCTCGGAGTACGGCAAAAGATCGTCCTTCTGTTCGAACACGTGGATTCCCGGCTGAAACGTCGCGTTTGGGGGTGCCGCCTCGAAGTGTGCACGGGAAACGAGGATCCTGTTGAACTCCTCCACCAGGAACGCCCGATTGCCGCGGGGGGTTACCGGGACCAGAGCCTGCTCGTGGATCCGGTCCGCGTCCGTAACAACGCCGCACATTTTTCCAATAACGGTGTTCAGGAATGCAGCCCAAGGTCGAACGGCAGTCCGCTCCGGCGGTTCCAGCGACTTCGTGACGTGGGTCTCGAGAATCTGCGCCGCACGGTTGTGGTTTTCGGCGGCATAAATGGCCGCACGTGGCCCGCCGCGGGCCGCCTTCCTGCGAAGTCCCTCCGCCAACAGTCGATGCAAGCCCCGCGACCGGGGCAGAACGTAATGGTTGACGCTCGTAACGGCTGTCCCGACGTCCTCGGCCTCGGCCAGCGCATCAACCAGCCGTTCCTGATCGGCCGGCACCGAGACGTCGTAGATCTCGATCGGGCCGACCTGGCAGGATTCCACGCCGTCGGCCTTGGCAACGTTCACGCTGAAGAACCCGTCGGACTGGCGTACGGGCCGGACCAGCTCCGGGCGAATCTCCGCCGCGACGAGTCGGCGGAAGTTGCCGGACCGGAAGGCTTCGGCAAGAAACAGTCCCCCCTGGATAGGACCGAAGCCGAAACCGACATAGGTCCGTGAACCGGTCAAAGGCACCCGCAATTCCTTTTCAGTCGTGCGTCCGGCTCCATTGCCGGGCTATGCCTCGAGAGATTCGCCGGGAAAAACCCCGCCACGCAGCGGCTGCACATGGCGGCAAAGGAGAATGTCGTCACGCCTTCCGCAGCATGCAGACTGCACCCAGCAGCGCAGCTTTCCGGCCTTCGTACCCTTGAAGACCGGAAGAGGTGTTACGGTTCACTCCGGGGCTCCTCAACCACTTCGATTCCGCAGAGCAACGGCTCGCCGGTACGGGGTGTAAACTTCAGCCTCAGGAATTGGCCGACCCTGACGCTCGTGAACTCGCGGACGACTTCACGGAACGGGCCGCCGCTTTCGCGTGCGATGTCGAAGTCCCGGAGGACGGTCTTCCCCTGCAGCGTCACGTCGAACACGCGCTCACCAGGCGCGAGGGCCTCGATCTCCGCGAACACCAGGCGCACGGTGTAAACCGCCTCGCCGTCCAGCGTGGTTGGAACGGTTTTCCGTACGTCCGCGCCGACGTCCGTTTCCGCATTCATTTCGACCTCTGTTTCCGGGACAATCACCTCCGGGGGTAAGGCGAGATTCACCTCCAGGGAGCGCAGACCGGCCAGCCCGGAAGCGGCCACCCATTTCAGTTTCCCGTCAACCATCCGGGAGGAGTGACACGCGACGCGCCGGCCGGCGAACTTCGGGCGGTCCGATTGTTCGTCGGTCGCGCTCGGCTGAGCCACGAGCGACACGTCGGGCGATGGCCCGCCCGCGAGCGGCCACTCGAGCCAGAGCGTTCCGTCCGGCGCGGCTCGATCACCGGGCGCCCCGAGGTTGAGGCCCATCCGGCGGATCCGCCTTGGGTCCGGGGGCTCCGGCGGGTCGGACTCCGCGTCAGCGGTCCCGGGGTCGAAGCGTTCGCACGTCCAGACCTCCACGTCCGGCATGTGCACCAGCGCCAGCGACGTCTGGTTCTGATACGAGCAGGTGCACGTCCGGGTGTAGTCCGGCGCGTTCAACACGCCGTCGGCGGCGATGAGGTTCGAGGTGCAGCCCGACTTGAACCCGCCCAGGTTCCCGGTTCCGCAGTCGCTCTCCAGGTCATAGTAACCCGCCGCGCCGCTGCGGAAGGCCAACAGGTGTTCACTCGCCACGACCGAGTTGCAGCCGTAGGTCCGATGGTAGCGCCACGGCATCTCGGCCCCCGTCAGGGGGTGCTTCCGCACCACGGGCTTTCCGGTCAACAGGCTGATCGCCGAGCCCTCGGTGTACTTGGCGTTCAGGTACACCGTGTCGTGATGGATCATGCACGGGCCACTGTGTTCGACGTCGCGATCCCAGATCACGTCACCGGTGCGGCCGTCGTAGGTGATCATCCGCTCCGACGGTTCCCCGGCCAGCATGTCGCGCGACGATCGGCCGCCCTGGAGCAGGATGTGATGTTCCGCGCTGTATCCGAGCCACGTGCCGAACACGCTCTCGTCGGTCTGCCAGAGAGTCTCCCCGGTCTGCAGGTCAAGGCACATCAGCGTTGGCCCTTCGTCGGGTTCTCTGCCGCGCATCATGAGCTTGACCCGCAGGGGGTGCGGCAGGCTGTCGATGGCAAACAAGCGGCCGTCGCACACCGCAATGGCATTGTGGCGGAATGCGTGCTGACCGCTCCGCGTCCATTGCACCACGCCGCTCGTGCGATCCATGACCACGATGTGGCGGCTCGAGGAATGGTCGAAGTCGCGCCACGGGTTCGTCTGTTCCTCGTCCTCCCCGGAAAACCTGGCAAGCCGGCTCCCGGCGATCAGCAGGTCGCCGTGGACCCCGAGGTAGCCCCAGTCCGGCCGCTCCCCGGTCGAGGGGTCCGGGGGCAACGTGATGGTTCGCAGCGTTTCGCCGGTGGCGATGTCGAGCACCCGGCACGTGCTGCCGATGACCAGGTACACCTCGTTTCCGGCGGCCACGAAGTTCGTACCCCGGGCGTTCGCACCCGGGATGTGGCCCTGGTTGTAGGTCGTGTCAAGCGGGTCCGGATTATAGGTCTCGTCGTAGTAAATACCGTACGTCCCCAGATCGTCAAACCGGCGTTTCCACAAACGCTTGCCGGTGAAGACGTCCCGCGCGCTGAGGCAGTTGTCGCCCTCGATGATCAACCGCCCGCCCACCACCTGCTCCGGCGGCCCATGCGCGTGGCGCGGAAGGATGTCGTGATGCGTGTTTCCGCCGAACCAGAGCAGCCCCAGCGGCAACCTGACGCGCTCGTCGTCGCTCTTCGCGGTGTTGGCGATGTCGCCGTACATGTGGGTCCACTCGTCCGCGCCCGGCAGCCGGCCTTCGCGCGAGAGCAACACGTGCCCCCCATCCGAGGACAGGTTCACCCGGGCGTTCGGCAGGTCGAGCGAGCGCACCACGCGGCGGATGGTTTCCTCCTGCTCGCTTCCCCCCACGGGCAACCAGGCCACTCCGCCATAGGGCCTCAGGCTGTGGAAGACGGCAGCGAGCAACTCCTCGTCAGCCCGTTGGGCCGTCTCGAAGACAACCAGGGATGCCAGGTAGGGCGGCGCGGCGAAAGTCCTCGCCTCGCCCACGTGCACGCTGATCCGCGTCCCGTACAGTCCGGCGTCGTCGAACCGGCGGCGAAGGGTCGCCACTTTCTCCGCGTCGGGATCAACGGCAACGACCCGGAGCTCACTCGCCCGGGCGAGCGACTCAATAAGCGATCCCTCCTCAAGCCCGAAGGCCAGGCAATAGCCTTTCTTGACCGGCGCGCTGTCGATCATGGCCTCCACCAGCGCCGGGGAGTCGGTCGCGGCGACATCGGCCGTCTCCTCCGCCGGATGCCTCGTGGGTTGCGTCTTCTCGGCGCCGAAGGCGTAGATACATCCCGCAAGCGTCACGACGAACAGCCGCCGGTCCGCGGCAACCAGTCGCGCCGCGGTTCCCTCGATCGGCGCCGACCAGGTGACGCGCGGCCAACCGCTCGAGATGTCGACGAGCGACACGACGTCCTGCCCCCCGGCGACGAGGCTTCGG
>CAZGEE010000075.1:0-7219 GCA_964525035.1 uncultured Anaerolineales bacterium | reverse complement strand
CCGGCGGGAGCAAGGCGCCGAGCCGCTCGGCGACCCTGGCGGCGAGTTCCTGCATCGGGTGGGGCGGGGACGGTTTCGCGGTCGGGTTTGACATCGGTCCGGTTCCTGCGCAGCGCGGCGGGGACCCCGCGGATGAGCCTACCCCTGTTCCGGCTCGACGGGCTCGGTCGCCAGCCCCTCGGCCGTGGGCCGAAGCTTCTCGATCCGGGTTTCGGCTTCGGCAAGTTGCTTCTGGCACGCCTCGATCAGTTTCGCGCCCTCTTCGTAGAGTTTCAGACTCTTCTCGAGGTCCACCTCTTCCTTTTCGAGTTCGGCGACGATTGCTTCGAGGCGCTTCAAGTTGCTCTCGAACGTCGGTTTTGTCTGTCTCTTGGCCATTCGAAGGTCCCCCTGCCTTATTCACGTTGCTTCTGCTTGGCCACCTTGCTGCGGATGCGCTCGCGACGGGCCAGGATCGTTTCGAGCCAGTCCCCGTGGCTGACCTGGTCGGCCCGGGTCACGGCCCGCCCCGTTTCGGCCGAGAGCGTGATACTGTAGCCGCGCTCCAAAACCGCCGTCGGGCTCAGGGCGTGCAGCCGGTGGCCGGCCTGTTCGAGCCGCGTGGCAAGGCGGCCGATCGCGCCGCGTCCGGCGGCCTCGTGCCGCGTGGCCAGAACGGCGAGGCGGCCCCGCTGCTGGGCCCATTGTACGCCGGGACGGCGGCGAAGGAAACGGCGTTCCAATTCGTGAAGGTGCCGTTTGCGGCGGGCCGTGGCCTCGCCCGCGACGGCGGTAAGCCGGCTTGCCAGGTCGTCGATCTCCGCTGCACGGTCCCCCGCGATCTCCTCTGGATACTTGAAGAACCGGTGATTCCTCGCCAGGACCCAACGGTGGCGTGCCGCCTGAAAGGCGGCGTCGAGGGCCCGCTGAAGCCGGCGCGCCTCGGTGCCCACGCGGCGGAGCAGGTCGCGCCGATCGGGGACGGCCGTTTCGGCCGCGGCCGACGGCGTGGGCGCCCGCACGTCGGCGACGAAGTCGCTGATCGAGAAATCCGTCTCGTGGCCCACGGCGCTGACGACGGGGATGCGGCACTCGGTGATCGCCCGGGCCACGCACTCCTCGTTGAACGCCCAGAGGTCCTCGGCGCTGCCACCGCCCCGTCCCACGATGAGCACGTCGACGCGCTCCGCCAGGTGGCGATCGAAGTCCCGGACGGCTCGGGCGATTTCGTCCGAGGCCCCGTCGCCCTGCACCCGGACGGGATAGAGCAGCACGTGCAGGGCCGGCCAGCGCCGACGCAGAACGTGCAGGATGTCCCGGATCGCGGCGCCGGTCTCGCTGGTCACCAGACCGATGGTGCGCGGGTACGCGGGCAGGGGCTGCTTGCGCTCCGCGGCGAAGAGCCCCTCGCGCTGGAGTCGCTCCTTCAACTCGCGGAACCGGACCTCCATTGCGCCGAGGCCGCGTGGCTCCAGGGTATGTACGTAGACCTGGCACCGGCCGCCCTTCTCGTAGAAGCTGACACGGCCGCCGGCCAGCACCTCGGTCCCGTCCTCCACGCGGGCCCTGAGCCGGACGGCGTCCGATTTCCACATCACGCACCCGATCCGGGCCTGTTCGTCCTTGAGGTCGAAGTACAGGTGCCCGCTCGCGGCCCGCTTGAATCCGCTGATCTGCCCGACGACCCAGACGTCGGGAAACCGGCTGTCGAGGGCGTCGTGGACTTCGCGGGCCAGGCGGCCGACGGTCAGGGGGCGGCTGCGGGTTCCCCGGTCCGCTTCGGGAGCCGTCGGCGCGTCTTCCGGCTCCGGGACGCGGCCCGGGTCGAACAGGGGAATATCCGGTCTGCGGGGTTGCCGTTTCCGGGCCATGTGCCGATCCTCCCGGAAGGAAATACTATGGATTCCCGGGCACTGCGCTTTGTCGGCCGTCCCCGGGAGCCAATGGGATGTTGACACGTCGGATCGCCGACGCTTGGCCGGTGTCCGGGTCGGCGGTGACGACGGCTCCACACAGGTGAACGTCGCCTCCTGCGACGTCGAAGTGGGTCGGCATGCCGGTGGTCAGGGCTTTCAGCACGCGGTCCTTGTTGCGACCGAGCACGCTCTCGTAGGGGCCGGTCATGCCGAGGTCGCTGATGTAGGCGGTGCCGCGAGGCAGCACGCGTTCGTCGGCCGTCTGAATGTGCGTGTGCGTGCCGACCACGGCGGTGACCCGCCCGTCCAGGTACCATCCCATGGCGACTTTGTCGCTGGTGGCCTCGGCGTGCATGTCGACGAAAATCAGCCGGGCGGTGCCCCTCAGGGCTTCGAGCGCCCGTCCGACCGCCTTGAAGGGGCAATCGATCGGTTTCAGGAAGGTCCGGCCTTGAACGTTCACGATTCCGACCGGCACGCCTTTCCGGCTTTCGACCAGGGCCCACCCGCGGCCGACGGCCTCGTCGGGCAGATTAGCCGGTCGCAGGAAGCGGTCCTCGGATTCGTAGAGTGGCGTGGCCTCCTTCTTGCGGTAGCAGTGGTCGCCCATGGTGACGACGTCGACGCCCCACTGGCGGAGGTCCTTGTAGATGGCCGGGGTGATCCCCGAGCCGCCGGCGGCGTTCTCCGCGTTGGCGATGACCAGGTCGATTTTCTCACTCGTGAGGTAGTCCGGGAGCAGCGACTCGACCGCCCTTCGTCCGGGCCGGCCCACGATGTCGCCGACCAGCAGGGCGCGAAATGCCATGGAAAGCTCGTTTCTAGGGGCCCGGGGGCTACCCGGAACCCGGCAAAAGCGTATTTACCGTCACGGCGGGCAATTTTAACGCCCCTCCGGCGGGGTAGCAAGCCGCAATCGGTGGCCGAGGCGACGTTCCTCGGCGTTTCGGTGGCTTGCGGTGAGATTTTTGGAAGCATTTGAGCTTGGGTCGTCGATAATTGCGGAGGGGGTCGAACGAGCCTGGCGTGGCCGGAACGGATTATGCTTGACTATTTCTCTCGAAAGGCTAACTTAACTTGTGTATGGGCCTTGAGAGGCCCTTGGATGGTGATTACCCGGTCGACGGCCGTTTTTTTTGGGGCCTTTGCGGGCGGAAGCAGGAGGCCCGCTCGTCCGGGAAGGTAAGAGACGGTGCCGGGCGCTTGTGTGACGGGGCGTCGGAGGCACGTCGCAGGAGTTTGGAGGCGGCCCCGGAGGCTTGGCGGTATCGGCCACGGGGTCCTGACTGTTCGCGGCACAACATCCTTTGGGCGATGCGAAAATGGACGGTCGTGGGGTCAAATACGGTAGGAACCGGCTTCGTTTCGAGGCCGGTTTGAATAAAGGATCAATCTCCGCACGATGGGCTTGCAGTGCATCCGGCGGTGTCTGCGGGCGTCGTTCGACCGAAAGGGTAGCGGCGACCTGTTGTATACGGCTGTGATGTTGGCCCGTGCGGCCCGACGCACGACTTCCATTTTCGACCATTGCTTTAAACGTGCCGGGTGGCAGTCCGTTTCTCCCTCCTGCGATTCCCTGATGATGTGCCTCCACTCTCCGCGCCGAAGCTGTGCGGCCCGCTGAAAGGGTGAGCCGGCGGTCCTGTGCCGGGTGTTCCGTCCCGGTGCGGTTCCGGTCGGTGCTGAAAGGGGATGCATCATGGCGAACACATTGGCTTTGACGGGGTCGGTGCTGGCGGCGGTTTTCGGAGTCCTCGCGCTGCTTTTGGCCGCGGGGCTGGCGCTTGTGCTGATGAAACTGCGGGAGTATCGCAAGGCCGGGGCCGAGGCCGAGGAAATCAGGGCCCAGGCGAAACAGGACGGCGACCGGATTCGCAAGGAAGCGGAGCTGGAGGCGCGCGACGAGCGGTTGAAGGCTCGCGACGAGTTTCAGAAGGAGACCGACGCCACGCGGAAGGAGTTGAAGGACACGGAGCGGCGGCTCAGCAAGCGCGAGGACGCGCTGTCCGAGCAGGGCGAGATGCTGGTCCGCAAGGAGAAGACCGTCGAGGCCATCGAACGGCGGCTCAACGAGCGGGACAAGGAGCTTGCCGGCAAGCAGCAGGAGCTCGACAAGGCCCTGGCCGATGCGCTGGAGACGCTCCGGCGCGTCAGCGGGATGTCGCCCGAGGAGGCCCGCGAACAGTTCCTGGCCCGGGTGGCCGACGAGCTGGAGCAGGAAGAGGCCGAGATGGTCAAAAAGAGCGTGGACCGGGCCAACGAGGAAGCCGCCGAGAAGTCGCGGGACATCCTGGTGCAGGCCATCCAGCGGCTCTCCAGCGAGATCACCGCCCAATCGACGGTGTCCTCGGTGGACATTCCGAACGACGAGATGAAGGGGCGGATCATCGGTCGCGAAGGCCGCAACATCCGGGCCTTCGAGAAGGCGACCGGGATCGACGTCATCGTGGACGACACGCCCGGGGTGGTGATCGTCAGCGGCCACGACGCCGTCCGCCGGGAGATCGCACGCCGAGCCATGGACAAACTGATCGTCGACGGGCGAATCCACCCGGCCCGGATCGAGGAAATCGTGGCCGAAACGCAGAAGGAAGTGGACCAGGAAGTCAAGGAGACCGGTCGGCAGGTGATCCTGGACATGAAGCTTCGCGGAGTCGATGACAAGCTCGTCCCGTTGCTCGGCCGGTTGAAGTTCCGGACCAGCTACGGCCAGAACGTGCTCCAGCACGCGACGGAGGTGGCCGCCCTTTCCGGCATGATCGCCGACCAGCTTGGCCTCGACGCCCGCTTGGCGACGCGGTGCGGGTTGCTGCACGACATCGGCAAGGCCATCGATCACGAGGTCGAAGGCGGGCACCCCGAGGTGGGAGCCGACCTGCTGCGACGCTACGGGGAAGCCCCGGAAGTGGTCGAGTCGGCCCAGTCGCACCACGATCTGAAAGTCGCGAACGGCGTCTACGCCTGGATCGTTTCGGCGGCCGACGCGGTCAGCGCCTCACGGCCCGGGGCGCGGCGGGAAAGCCTGGATCGCTATATCCAGCGCCTGGAGAAACTCGAGTCGATCGCCATGCAGTTCAAGGACCGCGGCGTCGAGTCGGCCTTCGCCATCCAGGCGGGCCGCGAAGTCCGCGTGCTGATCAACTCCGAGCGGGCCGACGACGCCACCAGCATGAAGCTGGCCCGGGACATCGCCAAGCAGGTGGAGGAGGACATGAGCTATCCCGGCGAGGTCCGGATCACCTGCATCCGGGAGAAACGCGCGGTGGAGTACGCCCGCTACGCCTCCTGAGCGTCTCGAGGCCGAGTCCGCCTCCTCGACGAGCGAGCGCACGAAAGAGGCCGTCCCGCCCGGGGCGGCCTCTTCTGGTTGGCGCGTTGTGCGAAAGCCTGATGGCCTACGGTCGGAACCCCGGGCGCAACGTCACGATGTCGGCGGCACGCAGGGCCGGGGCTCGGTAGAGGTCCCGCCGATCGCGGACCGTCGTATACCCGTCCACGACGCCCAGCACGAGGACGTAGTCGCTGCCCGCTCGGCTCCTGGTCCGCCGGCCGCGACGTCCGGAGTTGCGCGGACTGGGGGGCGAGGCCGCGCTGCGAGGCGAAGCTCCGCGGGCGGCCACCCACGCGTCGGAATCGTATGGCTTGACCCACTGAATTTCGATTTCCCGGCGCCCGCCGCGCGTCCGCGTCGTCGGGCCGACCGTGGCGACGAACGCCACGCCTTCGCCCCGGGACCGGACGGGATCGGCCAGCATGCGGCCGGCCTTGGGCGCGAGGTACCTGGCGAGCGGAAGCCGGTTGACCGCCGCACGGTCCGCCGCCTCCCGGGCCAGCGTCTTGAGCTGAGCGAGTTCGTCCTCGTCGGCCTCCGGCTCGACGTGAATGACGTATTCGGCCAGCGAGGAGAGCAATTCCCGGAAGCTGGGCCGGACGACCACGCCCGCCCCGCCGCACGCGTCGCAGATCTCCCGTTTCTCGCCGGTCTTGCTCTTCCGGCCCGTCCGCGGGTCGCGCTCGTACTGCGGGATGACCAGGTAGCCGTGCCCATCGCACCGGCTGCACTCAAGCGTTCGCGCCATGCCGCGAACGGCCGCGCGGGCGCGGGGCGCGGTGTATCTGTTCGGCTTGCGGGGATCGGAATCCGACCACTCGAACGCCCCTTTCGGCACGGGGAACCGGCCGCTGCCGAAGCTCGGCTCGTCGGCCAACGCGCGAATGGCCGAGACCGGGGCGGACAGGTACGGTCCGGCCCCGTGGCGCCCCGCGGACGTGCACAATCCGACCACGCGCCCGCGCTCGTCCACCAGCGGACCGTGTACGGTAGCCTGGGTGACCACCCGATCGGTTTGGACCCACCGGGATCCCGGCGGGCCGTCCACGTTGTTTCCCTCCACGATCCCCAGAACCTTCCCGGGGCAGGCCCAGTCTCCCCACCCGTCCTCGCTGTGGCCGACGGCGTAGACCGTGGCCTCGGGCTTCGGATTCTCCGGCGCCAGGGTGAGGACGCGGGCATCGCGACTTTTCGGAGCCTCGACCGAGATCAGCGCCAGGTCCTGCACCTCGTTGTGGTTCCACAGCCGGTCCACTTCCAGTTTCGTGCCGTTGGGCAGGCGGACCTGGACCCAGTGTCGGTGGTCATAGTCCTTCGGCGCCACGGCCAGGAAGTTCGTCACGACCAGTTTGTGCTCCTCGTCCGGTCCGTCGATCAGAAAGCCGATCGCCCTCTCGTGGCGCGCAGCGCGGATCACCACCAGCCCTTGTCCGGCCTCGTGCGCGGCGCGGCGGAAGCTGCGGTCCTCGACGGGCTCGGGTTCCGACGGTGCCCCCTCGGGAGGCGGGGGGATTACCTGCTGGTTTTCGGGCAGCTCCTCCGGCTCGTCGGGCGTCCGGGCGCGGCCTTCCTCGTTCTGCGCCGATTGCTCGGGGTAGCGAGGGGACCGGTAGTTCTGCGCTCGGACGGGGCCTGCGGCTATCAGCATGACGAGGATGGAGAGAGCAATTGTTGCAGTTCGACGCACGGTTGTGACTCCACGTATTCCGGAACGCTCCTGTTCGCCGGATGCCGGCCCCTTCTCGCCGTGTTCGATCCCCGGCGGAAGGTTCCCTCCATACTAAACGTCGCGGCCCGGCAACCGATTCGAAATAAATACCCGGCGCCGGCATCGGCCCGGGCTTTCACGGCCCGGCCCCTCGGTGACCGGCGCAGGGCGACCTGCGCCTGAAAAACGACCGGCCCCCGAACCGAAGAGCTGGGCAGGGCATTCAGCAATCCTCGGCAATCGCCGCAGGGCGAGTCAGTGGTAACTGCTCAGGGTCTTCATGTA
>CAZGEE010000074.1:5898-7226 GCA_964525035.1 uncultured Anaerolineales bacterium | reverse complement strand
CTCTTCGGGGCCGCGTTCCTCGTCACGTTCAACATGGGGCACCACTACGCATCGGCCTCGCTGAACGCCGTGCTGGGACAGATCAGCCCCGTGATCGCATTCGTCCTGGGCCTCGTGGTGTTTCGCGAGCGCCTGAACCTTGGCAAGGGCGCCGGGCTGGTCATTTCCTGCGGCGCCGCCGTCTGGTATTCGCTCGTGGAACAGCAGCTTAAGGTCCGGGGCGACAGCATTCCGCTGGCGGGGGCCCTGGCGCTGGCCGCGGGGGTGTTCTGGGCGCTCTACATGATCGCGGCCAAGCGGCTGATGACCCGGTGGTCGGCGATGGACCTGTCGATCGTAACGCTGTTCGCGAGCGGGGCGATGTGCGCCCTGGCCGGCCAACTGCTGGTGCCCGGCGGGTTGGCCTCGATGGCCGAAAGTGCAGCGTCGATGTCGCCCGCCGCCTGGGCCGTCGTGGTTCACCTCGGGGTGGTCGCGGGGCTCCTGTGTTACGTTCTCTTCAACTACGGCCTGAAGACGGTCGAGGCGAGCCGGGCCGCCGTGTTCGGTTACCTCCTGGTTCCGGCGGCCATGGGGCTGGCCGTGCTGTTGCCGGGCGAGATGCGCGAGCTGCCGCGCCCCTCGAAGGTCGTTCCCGCGGCGGTCATCATCGTCGGAGTCTGGCTCGTTACGAGGAAGTCCCGCGCCGAGCGCGCCGGGGAACAGGCTTCGCCCGGTGCGGAGGCGGAATGAACCGGCGTCAGGTTTCCAGCGGCCTGAGCAGTACGCGGGCCGGCGCCCCGTCGGCCCCGGCAATGCGGAGCGGAAGGGCCACCAGTTCGTACTGTCCCGCGGGCACGTCGGCCAGCAGCAGGTTCTCGATGATCACGGCCCGGGCTTCCAGCAGCGCGTGGTGAGTCGGCGCGCCCGGCGCGTGATACACCTCCACGCTCATCGCGTCGATCCCGACCAAGCGGACGCCCGCCGCGACCAGCGCCCGCGCGCCGTCGGCCGTCAGGGCCGGGAACTCCTTCGAGAATCCCTCGGTCATCTGCCGCTCGATCGTGCCGGTCCGCAGGAGCACGCGCTCGGCGCCGGCGTCGAGGGCCGGCCGCAGGTGCTCCGGCGTCACGTTGCCCGCGTCGCGGACGTCGAGCACCGTGCACGGCCCGATCAGCACGTCCGGCGAGATGCTGTCGATGCCCTCGGCCTCCGGCAGAAAGTGCTTCGGGGCGTCGATGTGTGTCCCCGTGTGGGTGCCCATGCAGAGCCGCGACACCGTGGACCGGTCGCCCTCGGCAGGCGACTTGAAGCCGGTGATCTCGAGCGGCGGGTCCGTCGGCCAGACC
>CAZGEE010000074.1:0-5888 GCA_964525035.1 uncultured Anaerolineales bacterium | reverse complement strand
GATGGGCATGCTGACGTCGAGAATTCGGTTCATCGGGTAACTCCCCGGGGATTACTCGGAACGGGTTTCAAATGCATGCCCGCCGAACTCGTACCGCAGTGCCGCCACGATGCGCGCGGCAAAGGGGTTCGACGGCGAATCCTTTCGTTCGGCCAGGGACCGCGCGATGGCCGGTACGGAGACGCCCAACTCCTCGGCCGCCTTGACCGCCCAGGTGCCGGTCTGTCCGCCGCCGACCTTGGCGGCGATCCGCTCGAAGTGTCCTTCGCGCTCGAGCGCGCGGTGGAGCAATTCCATCAGCCACGAGCGGATGACGCTCCCGTGGGTCCACAGCTCGGCGATCCGGCCGAGTTCGAGCGGAAACTCCGAGGCCTCCAGCAGGCTCGCCCCTTCACCCATTACCTGCAGGATGCCGTACTCGACGGCGTTGTGAACCATCTTGACGAAGTGCCCGCTGCCCCGCGGTCCGACGCGGGCGTATCCGTCGGGGGCGGCCACGGCCGCCAGGGCGGGCTCGCACCGCCGGTACGCTTCCTCCGGCCCGCCCACCATCAGGCAGTAGCCGACCCGAGCCCCCTCGACCCCCCCGGAGGTGCCGCAGTCGAGCAGCACGGCCCCGGTCTGCCCCTCCAGGCGCTCCGCCCGCCGCATCGAGTCGCGGTAGTGCGAGTTTCCGCCATCGATGACGACGTCGCCCGGCTCCAGGCCCGCCGCCACCGCCCCGGGACCGTCGAACAGCACGTCGTCCACGGGTTGCCCCGCCGGCACCATGAGCCAGAGAAGTCGCGGCGGCTCCAGCGCCGCCGGCAGTTCGGCAAGCGAGGCGACAACGGCGGCCCCGGCGCGCTCGGCCCGCTCGCGGGCGCCGGCGTCCGGATCGAAGGCCGTGACGGCGTGCCCGCCCGACAGCAGGCGCTCCGCAATCCCGAAGCCCATCCGCCCCAGGCCGACCAGGCCTACGTGCAACGACTCTGCCATGGGAAACCTCCCGTTCACTTCGCGGAGTGGAACATCCGGCGGTCCGTTCGGCTGATCCTACCGCGCGGGTCGTGTGCGGAAAAGCCCCGTCCGCTTCCAACTGCCGTTCGGCGGTCGGCGGTTGGGTGCGGCGTTAGGGTAAGCGGCGGCGGTTGTGCCTTCGTGAGCGTGGCCGAGTTCTTTCCATCCCCTGGGTACGCAGGCTATAATTCAAAAGAGTGCCCGAGGTTCTCGGGTGTCCGACGGTTGCCGAAACGCATGGCGGTGCGTATCACGCGGAAGGGCGGGACCGATGGGCCACGTGACCCGATGGTGGACCAATTACCTGATCGATCACCGGCTGCGGCGGCTGTTTCACCGCCCAGCCGCGGTCCTGGGGCCATATCTTGTCGAGGGTGGGATCGCGCTCGACGTGGGCTGCGGCCTGGGATATTTCAGCATTGCCATGGCGGAGATGGTCGGGCCGGCCGGCCGCGTCATCGCCGCGGACATTTATCCGCAAGCGCTCGATGTGCTCGTCCGCCGGGCGCGCCGGCGGGGCGTGGCCGGGCGGATTCGCCCCCTCCTGTGCCCCCGGGATCAAGTGGGGGTCGGCGAGACGGTCGATTTCATCGTGGCGTTCTGGATGGCGCACGAGGCGCCGGACCTGGACGGCTTCTTCCGCGAGATGGCCGGTTCCCTGAAGCCGGAGGGCCGGTTCCTGCTGGTCGAGCCGATCTTCCACGTGCCGAAACGGCGGTTCGCGGGGATGCTGGAGCGGGCCGAGGAGGCGGGACTGGAAATCGTGGAACGTCCCCGCGTCCGGTTCGGCCACGCGGCCGTGTTGCGGCGTGCCGCCCCGAAGGAAGCGGCTGTAGGCGAGCGGGCAGAGGACTCTAGCGGCCGAGGAGCTTCCGAAGCCAACTGACCGGTTTGCGGAACGAGTCGCCCAGGATGGGGGTCCAGAAGACGAACATAAGCCGCTCGGAGAAGCCGCCTTCGCCGAGGGGCCTTTTTGGAATCCACCGCACCTTGTCGGGATGGCGGAGACCCCACGTAACGAAGCGGCTGGCCTCGTCGATCATTCGTTGGCGGTCTTCGTCGAAATCGTGGTAATGCACGGCCAGGGCAACTCCTCGCTCCCGGAACACAAGACTGCTGGAAATTCTATCGGCCCCGCCGGCACCTTTCCAGCGTGATTTGAGCGACCGCATTTTGCGAAAGTCTCTTGCCACACCGCCGGCTTGCGGTATGATGCACCTCAGAGGAGGCGCGAACGGATCGAGCCATGACACGGCGAGACATGTGGACGGGCCGCGAGGAGAGCCACGCCGTCGAATGGCTGCGCCAGATCCCCGTCTTCCTTCACTTGAGTGAACGATCCCTGCGGTTGCTTTCGGGGCTCCTTTCACGCCGGGAGGTAGGTAAGGGCGAAGCGCTCTACCGTGAAGGGCAGCCGTGCGAGAAGTTCATCATCCTGCTCGAAGGCCGGCTGAACGTGCTGAAAACCAGCATCGAGGGCCGAGAGAAAGTGGTGGCCGAACTTCGGCCCAATGAGCACTTCGGCCTCGCCGAAATCGTCACGGGGCAACGCTCCAACGCCACCATCGAGGCCGCCGAACCCGGAGAAATCCTTACCCTGTCGAAGGACGACTTCGTCCGCACCTTGCTCGATAATCCGCGGATGTGCTTTCAACTGATGCAGACCATGGCCGCGACGATCATGGAACTCTCCGACCAGATCCAGGAGGTCAGCTTCGAGCCGGTCGGCGTGAGGCTGGCGCGGCTGCTGGTGACGCTGGCCGATCGCGAAGGCCGGGACCAGGACGGGCGGCTCGTCATCCGCCGTCGCCATAGTCACCAGGACCTGGCCCGAAGGCTCGGGGCGAGCCGGGAAACCGTTACGCGAGCGTTGAAGCGTTTCAAGGAATTGAACCTGGCCTCCACGGAGGGCCGTACCCTGGTGGTGCTTGATCGCGAGGGGCTCCTGGAGGTGATCCGGTGCGGGGGCCTGGACGAGGTCCCGCATGGCCCGAGGGAGCAGAAGGGCGGAAGCCCGGGAGAGCAAGATGGCTGAACCGGAGAAAAAACCGGAGGATCCCAAGTGGTCGCTCGTGGTCTGGGGCGGCTTCGCGATTGTTGTTTTCCTGTTCGGGTTGTGGTGTGTCTGGGACGGGTGGTTCCGCGAATGGGAGAAAGCCGACCTGAATAAATGGATGGCCGTAGGTTCGTTTATCGGCGTGGCGTGGTGCCTCTGGCGTGGAAGGAAAGAGTACCGGATGCTCAAGCACCGCGCGGTGGAGTCTTCGAGTAGCGGACCGGCCGAAGGCCGGGAGGCGGAGGGGCGGAAGGCCACGGCGGAGCAGGGGGAGGCCGCCCCGGGACAGCAGATGCCGGGAAAACCTTCTTCGGATGAAAGTCCGGCCGAGCCGGCGTCGCCGGATCAACCATCCGCGCCGGATTCGTAGCGAAAGCCGCGACTTCGTGTGCCGGTTTTTGCGACGGTCGATTCTCGGCCGTCGCTTTTTGCGCGCGCTGCATGGTCGGTCCACGTTCTCGATGGTCGGGCGACGGTCGGCTTGTGGAGGGCAGGCGGCGTTGTGTGTGTGCCGGTGGAGCGTGTCCCGTGCGAAGCGGAGGCCGTGAGACGGGAAAAGGACCTCAAAAAGTTTCCTAGATATCGTACCTTTCAGGTTTGCGCCCCCAACTTGTGGTAGTTGCTGGGCCTTCAACGGGGATTTTTTCCGCTTTTGCGCGGGGAGTTCCGAAAATTTGTTGACGAACCGGCTTGGGTTTTTACAATTTGTAAAAAGCAAAGTTTCACATCCGGGAGTGGGCCCGTGGATCAAGAAAACCAAGCCGAGTCGTCCTGGGGCGTTCCTCCAAAGCTTTATCGCATCGGCGAGGTCGTCCGCTACAGCGGTTTCTCTCGCCAGACTATACATAACTATACGACAATGGGGCTGATCCGCGAGCGCGAACGCACGGAAGGGGGGCACCGCATGTATGGCGAAGAGGTGTTCCGGGCCCTCGCGCTCATTCGGTCGCTGAAAGACAGGAAGACCCTGGGCGAGATCCGGGAACTCCTGGAGGCGCGAAGCTCAGGAGAAGAGTCCGGCGCGACGGACCATCCGTCGGCCGGTGCAAGTCTGTCGTAGAACCGAGGGTGCTCCTCCGGTGACGGCCGGTGGGGACGTGTGAAAGTGTGGCAGCTTGACGCGCGACTGGACGACCCATCCGGTCCGCCTCGGAACGGACCCGCCGACGACGGGAACCGTTCCGGTGTGCCATTGAAAGGTCGCCGACAATGGCGCAGGCAACCAGTCCCGACCTGGAACCGTCCGCTCCCGGCATCCGGGAACGGTTCCGGGGCCGGTGGCAGATTCCTCTGCTTCTGCTGAGCATCGTCTGTTTCACCGCGGTGATGGCTCTGGCGGTCAAGCGGGCGAGCCGCAACCCGGTCTCTCCCGAGGTCCTGGTGGCCCAGGCCGAGAGGGCGCTGGCGGCTGCCGAACACCACCAGGCCGGCAAGGTCTGCGAAGAATTCCTCAAGCGGTATCCCTCCGACAAGGCCGCGAGCCGAGTGCACGAGATCCAGGGCGACGCGAACTCCGCCCTGGCGGTGGAAGAATTCGAAGACGAGCGGGCCTTCCTGAAGAAGGCGGCCCGGGCATACCGCAGCGCCAATGAGCTGCGCCCGAGCGGACTCCCGTCGCCGTCGCTCCTGCTGAAGCTCGGGCGGACCCACCTCCGGATGAAGGAACCGCAACTCGCCATTCAGTGTTTCGACCGGGCGTTGGACAGCGCGCCGGCCGAGCCGCTGAGAATCCACCTGGCCAAGATCGAGGCGTTTCGCAGTTTGCAGCCCGAGCCCGATCTCGACGCGGCGCTGGCGGAGGTGCGGAACCTGCGCCAACGGCTGGAGGGGCTCGAAGAACAGCAGAAGGTCAACCTCGCCCTGCTTGAGGCGGACATTCTCAACGAGCGCGGTGAACACGATGAGGCCGCGCGGAGGCTTCGCAGGCTGTTGGAGGAGAATCGGACGGGATCGAAACGATTCCTGATGAAACTGGCGGAGACCCAACGTCTGGCGGGGCGGTACACCCTGGCCCTGGATACGCTGCACCGGCTTGTTGAGAAAGCGTCGCGGCCGGGGGGGGCGTCCGACCAGATCGACGCCCGGGCCTTCCTGATGCACGGCCGGGTCTACTACGAAATGGGCAATTACGCCCGGGCGCTCCACTGGTTCGATCGGACGGCTTCCGAATACCCCGGTGGAGCGGAGGCCCTGGCGGCCAGGCTGGGTGCCGCCGAGACATACCTGACCCTGGGCGAGTGGAAAAGCGCCGAGGAACTCTACGCGGAGATCGCGCCCCGGTTGCGCGAGTTGCACCCGGGGGCCAACCGGTGGATCGACCTCGAACGGTCCCGGAAGCTTCTGAAGATCCAGAGCGAGATGGCGATGCTCAAAGGTCAACTCGGGCGGGCCCTCCAGTTCGTCATGCTCGAGCAATCCATTCTTCGGCGGCCGGACCGCGACGTGCTCTGTCGCAGGGCCGGCATTCTGGAGCGGGTGGCCCAGGCCGCGGCGGACGAGGCCCGCAGCGGCGAGCTGAGTGCCGAGAAGCGTCGCCGCCTCCGGACTGAGGCCGAACACGACTGGAAAGAGGCGGGCACGATTTACCTCAAGGTGGCCGAGCAGTTCGACGGGATGACCCGGGAGGAATACCCCGACGACGTGTGGATGGCGGCGAACTGCTTCCTCCGAGCGGGAGCTCACGAAAGAGCCATTGAGGTGCTGAAACGATTCGTCAAGGAGCAACCGCGCGACACCCGGGTGCCGAAGGCCCGGCTCGAGCTGGCCCGGCAGTTCGAAGTGCTCGGCCGCTGGCAGAAGGCCATCGACACCCTCCGTGAGCTCATCCGACGTA
>CAZGEE010000073.1:0-7240 GCA_964525035.1 uncultured Anaerolineales bacterium | reverse complement strand
CACGACCCTCCATCCTGCGGTGCGGAAGCGGTGGAGGGCGCCCAGCGTCGTGGGCGCCACCTCGCCGGCGTGGTTCAGTACGGTGCCGTCCAGGTCGGCCAGCAGCATTCGGTAGGGCAAGACGGAAACTCCAACAGGTTTCAGCGCGTCCATGCCATCATACCCGGTCCGCGTGCCGCGTCAAGGTGGCCCCGGCCCGGGAGCCCGGCGCCAAGGGGTCGGTGTGTCGCCGGTTCGGGTGTTTGACTTCGCGGCTTTTCGTGATATACTCCTTGAGGCAATAGATTGGGCGAGTGCCCGGGACCGGATCGTTCCAAAGATGAACCATGCGACAGGTGTGATAGTGGCCCGGCGGCGAGAGGCCGGGGTTGCTGCTGCGCGCTGGAGCTGGTTCTATTTTGCGAGGGGAGGGTCTTAGGGCGCGCCGTCGGTAGCACGGAACCGTAAGCCCTGAGCCCCGAAGGTTTCGGGGCTTTTTCTTTGTCTCGATCCAGGGAGGAGCGAATGATGAAGGGAGAAATTCAAGCCGCCTCGAGCGACGTCTCGGGGTGGCGCTTCGGCGTGCCGGCAGACCGGCGTCGAACCGACTGAGGCGCAAGAAAGGTACGAAACAGGGGGCTGGGGAATCCGGACCGCGAGAGGACGGTGAGATGATTATTGTCATGAAAGCCGAGGCCACCCCGGAGCAGGTGGAACACATCGTCAACCGCGTGCGCGAGTTGAACTTGACGCCCCATCCTATTCGTGGGAGTGAGCGGACAGTGATCGCCGTGATCGGGGATGAACGCCCGGTGTCGCCCGGGGCGTTCGAATCGGCGCCCGGTGTGGAGCGTGCGATGCCTGTGCTGGCGCCGTACAAGATCGCCAGCGCGGAGTCCCGTCGTGAGAGGACCGTTGTCCCGCTGGGGCAGGGGCCGGGACTCGGGGGAAAGACCGTGGGCATTATCGCGGGCCCGTGTACCGTGGAAGACCGGGCGAGCCTCCTGGAGGTGGCCCGTGCGGTCAAGGAGGCCGGTGGGGTGGGGCTGCGCGGCGGAGCGTTCAAACCGAGAACGAATCCTTACAGCTTCCAGGGCCTCGCCGAGCAGGGACTGGAGTACCTGGCAGAGGCCGGGGAAGCCACCGGGCTGGCCGTGGTGACCGAGGTGATGGCTCCGCGGCAGGTTCCGCTGGTTGGGCGTTACGCGGACGTGCTCCAGGTGGGTGCACGCAACATGCAGAACTACGACCTGCTGCGGGCCGTGGGCGAGCAGCCCAGGCCGGTGCTTCTGAAACGCGGCCTGGCGGCGCGCGTGGACGAATGGTTGCTGGCGGCCGAGTACATCCTCTCGCGAGGAAACGAGAACGTGATTCTTTGCGAGCGCGGCGTGCGAACGTTCGAGGACCACACGCGGTTTACCCTGTCGCTGAGCGTGGTGCCGCACCTGAAAAGCCTGACGCATCTGCCGGTGATCGTGGATCCGAGTCACGGGACCGGCCGGCACGAGCTCGTGGAGCCGATGGCACGGGCCGCGGTGGCGTGCGGTGCCGACGGCCTGCTGGTCGAGGTGCACGAGAATCCGGAAAAGGCCGTGCTTGACGGCGCGCAGAGCGTTACGCCGGAAGCCTTCACCCGCCTGGTGTCGAGTTGCCGGCAAGTGGCTCGGGCAATCGGGCGCGATCTTTGATATACTGCGGCGTTCTCTCCGCTTCGCAGCTTGGCCCTGGGGCTTGCAGAGTGAGTATAACGTGAGCGAGGCGACCGGGACGACCGCATGAATTGGATGGACTATCATCTGCACACCGCCGACAGTGCCGATTCGGCCGAGTCGATGAAACGCATGTGTCGCCGGGCTGTTGAGCAGGGTTTAGACGAAATCTGTTTCACCGAGCACTATGACACGGATCCTTACGATCCGGGCTACGGATTCTACGATGACACGCGGTGCGAACGCCGGCTGAAGGCTGCACGCAAATCATGGGGCGCCCGGCTCACGATCCGCAAGGGCCTGGAGTTCGATTTCCAGTCACGCTATGCGGGCCGCACGGGAGAGCTTCTCGCGCCGTACCGGTTCGACTTCTTGCTCGGCTCGGTCCATAACGTGTTCGGCGGGACGCCCCGGCGGGCGATTTGCGAGCGCGGGTTCCCGCCCGACGAGGTCTACCGGTATTACTTCGAAGAAACGCGGACATTGATCGCCTCGGGGCTGCCCCATTGCATCGGGCATCTGGACTATGTCCGGAAGACCTGTTGGGACGTGCTCGAAGGTTACCGCTACGCCGACTACGAGGGCGAGATGGCCGACGTCGTGGACCGGTTGGTGGCGGCGGGGATCGGCCTGGAGGTCAACACGCGCCACCGGGACGCCGGCGCGCCGATCGTCCCAGGCCCGGACGTTCTGCGGATGTACCGTCGCGCGGGTGGGCGGGTGATCACCCTGGGCAGCGACGCGCACCGGGCGGCGGGCCTCGGCGCCGGGTTTGCCGAAGCGGTGGAAATGATTCGCGAAGCAGGGTTCCGGGAGCAGACGGCCTTCGAGGACGGGCGCCCGCAGCAGCGTCGGTTGCCGGAGGTATGAGCGTGGAGTATCGCAGCGCGGCCTTGTAGCGCGGGCGGCCCGTCTGCATAATGGTAATTCCACGGCTTTTGCAGGGAGAGAGGACATGCAGATCGGAATTTGCCACGGAGAGATCGACACCACGGCCTGCGCCGAGGCGGGCTACGACTACGTGGAGCATCCGGCAGCCCGGACCCTTCGCTCGACCGAGGCGGACGCGGACTGGCCGGCCATCCGGGACCGGATTCTGGCCGCCCCCTTGCCGACGCCCGTCGTCAACCAGTTCTTTCCCGGCGACGTGAAATTGGTGGGGCCGGAGCGGGACCTCGACGCGGCAGTGGACTATGTGGGCATCTTGTTCGACCGAGTGAAGTCCATCGGTGGCGAGGTACAGGTCTTCGGCAGTGGTGCAGCACGGCGCATTCCCGAAGGGTATCCTCGGGAAAAGGCGGTGGACGAATTAACTGAGCTGCTCGCCCGTATTGCTCCCATGGCCGAAGCGCAGGGAATCCGCATCGCTATGGAGCACTTGCGGTCCGCCGAGTGCAACGTCCTGACGACGCTTCGGGAGACGCTGGACTTCGTCGGCCGAGTGAACCACCCGGCGGTCGGGGTCCTGCTGGACGGGTTCCACCTGGCCCAGATGAATGAACCGCTGGAGTCGATCGACGCGTGCGGCGACCGGCTGCTGCACGTTCACATGGCGGACCCGGAAAGCCGATTGAACCCGGCGCGGGCCAACTCGGACCTGCGCCCCATGTTTGCTCGCCTGAAGAAGATCGGCTACGACGGCCGGGTGAGCCTGGAGTGCGGTTGGGAGGACCCGGCGGCGAACATGCGCCCGTCGCGTGACCTCGTGGCGCTGCAGTGGGCGGAGGCCTGAGCGCCGAAGTCAAATGCAACCGCCGGCCCCGCCCCGGCGTGCGGACGGCAAGGGTGGTGGCTCGGAAGAAGCTTTCAATCAAGAGAAAGGACTGGATCCGATGGTGAAGATCACCGGCTTTGCCGACGAGATATCGCAGGACCCGAAGGAGCAGATCGCGACACTGCAATCCGAGGGCATCAGGTATCTGGAGTTCCGCGCCGTGAACGGAAAGAACGTTCTCGACCAGACCGACGAGGAGTTGGAAACCTATCGCCGCATGCTGGCCGACGCCGGCATCGGCATCTCGGCGATCGGTTCGCCGGTCGGGAAGATCAAGATCAGCGATCCGTTCGAGCCGGAGCTGGAGCGTTTCAAGCACAGCCTGCACGTGGCGGAGGTGATGGGGGCTCCGTACGTCCGGATCTTCAGCTATTACGGCCCCGACGGGGGCGACATCGTCGATCACCGCGAGGAGGTCCTCCGGCGCATGAAGGCGAAGGTCGACGCGGCCGAAGGGGCCGGGGTGACGCTGTTCAACGAGAACGAGGCGGACCTGTACGGCATGCGCCCCGAACGGTGCCGGGAGATCATCGAGCACTGCGGCGGGACCGCGCGGCTGGTGCAGTGCTTCGACGCTGGGAACTTCGTGCACCGCGGTATCGACGCGTGGCAGGCGTGGGAGATGCTCGGCGACCTGACCGGGTACTTTCACATCAAGGACGGAACGCACGACCCCGAGTGGCACGCCACGCCGGCGGGGGAGGGAGACGGCCGGCTCCCCGACATTCTGGCCGACGCGGTGAACGGCAAAGGGTACGACGGCTTTCTCTCCCTGGAGCCCCACCTGGCCGGCGGCGACAAGCGAAGCGGTTTCAGCGGACCCGAGCTCTACAAGCAGGCCGCCCAGGCGCTCAAGCGCGTGCTGGATGAAATCGGCGTCGGGTACGAGTGACCTTCCTGCGGCGGGCGCTCTCCGCGGGCCGGTTAATCCGGAAGCGTCGAGGCGCTATCGGTCTTTCCGTGCCCAGTCGTAGGGAATCGAGTCGTCGTGGGCCGGGGCCCGATACTCGTCGGGGTGATCGTAGTCGTAGACCTCGGTGGGCACGTTGATGATGATGGCCTCGTGGGGCCCGATGCACGTGAAGCCGTGGTACACGCCCTTGGGGATGCGCAGGCGGACGGGCTTGTGGTCGCCGAGGAAGAACTCGTTGACCTCGCCGTGGGTCGGGCTGCCCTCGCGTGCATCGTACAGGACCACCTTCATCATGCCGTGGATGCAGATGAAGTTATCGGTCTGCTTCTTGTGGTAGTGCCACGCCTTGACAACCCCGGGGTAAGCGGTGGTCAGGTAGACCTGGCCGAACTTCTCGAAGTCCTCTTCGTCGCTGCGGAACAGCTCCATCAGGCGGCCCCGCTCGTCCGGGATCGGCTTCCGCGGCGTGACTTTGGCGCCGTCGATCATAGTATGACCTCCCTGTTTTCTGGGGCGGCCCCCCGTTCACTCAGCCGTGATGTCCACGTTCTTCATCATCGTGTTGGCCCGGTGGAGCGACTCGAACGTCCCGGCATCGGTCCAGGGTCCTTCAAGCGTGCCCCAGGTCATCTGCCCACGGCGAATATAGTCATTGTTCACGTCGGTGATCTCGAGCTCCCCGCGGCCGGATGGCCGAAGCCCCCGAATCGTCTCAAATACCCGCTCGTCGTAGAAATAAATCCCGGTGACCGCCAGGTTGGTCTTCGGGTGTTCGGGTTTTTCCTCGATGGCCACGATGGTTTTTCCGTCTTCGCTGCACTCGGCCACGCCGAACCGCTGGGCGTCCTGCACCTCCTTCAGCAGGATCATCGCTCCACGTTCCTGGTCGGCGAACCGGCGGACGAACGGACCGATCGGGTCGGTGAAAATCTGGTCGCCCAGGATGACGCACGACCGTTCCCCGTCTGCGAAGTCGGCGGCCAGCCCCAGCGCCTGGGCGATGCCACCGGCCTCGTCCTGAACCTTGTAGGTCAGTCGGCACCCGAACGCGGCGCCGGACCCCATCTGGCCGACCATGTCACCCATGTGCTCGACCCCGGTCACGACCAGGATGTCTCGCAGCCCGGCCCGGACGAGCTTGTACACGGGATGGTAGATCATGGGGTATCGGCCCACCGGGAGCAGGTGCTTGTTGGTGACCTTGGTGAGCGGATGGAGCCGACTTCCCACGCCGCCGGCGAGGATCACGCCTTTCATCCGGGTTCTCTCCTTTCGCGCGGTCTCGGGGTCACGACTCCTGCTCGGACTGGGCCCGGGCTGCTTTCGCGGCGGAAGAGAAGTAGGTCTCGTAGAGGAAGAAGGCGCCCGACAGGAGCAACAGGATCCCGATGGGCAGCCCGGCGATGATGAAGAAAACGGGCGGCAGCCCGAGCGGGGGCCCTGAGTACTTCAGGCTTTGGATCGGATCCGTCGCATACCGGTCCTCGGCCCGGTAGTAGGCCACCTCGATGGGAGCGCCGGTCTCGGCGTGGCGGAACTGCGTGTCCTCCACCGTGACCGGCACATAGCGCATAGTGCTTTTCCGCTGGGCCACGAGGGGCAGGTCCAGGCGTTTGGCTTCCCCGTCGGGACCGAGAACGAGCGGCGGCGGTTTCTTGTCGCTGCCGGCCTTCACCTCGTAGAACCACAGCCCCCGGCGCTGGACCGGTGTGAGTTCGCCGTCGACCGTGACGTGCAGGATGCCGTTCCGGTACTTCAACTCATTGCCGTACAGCGTGATGACCGGGTTGTCGTCGGCGTCGTAATACACCTTGTCGCCGGGGAGGATGTCCGGCTGGACCTCGATGCGTTCGTACTCGTCCTCGGCGCCCTGCTTTCCGACCCGCGCGTACAGGCGGGCAACGTTCCGATCGTCTTTCTCGATCTCGATCGTCTTCTCGGCGACGAACTCCCAATAGAACCCCAGACCGGCCACCACGATGGACAGGAAACCGAGCACGAGCGCGGGCCAGGTCATCACGCGCTTCAACTTGGCCTGGGCGGCGTAGGTGCGGCGCCGGTCGGCCATGCGCCGCCGCGCCATGGGGCCTTGCGCTTTGCCCCTGCCGGCGGGCTCGTCGTCGACCGCCGCGGCCATGGCCACCTGGGGCTCCTGCTCCTGCTCCTGCTCCGGTTCCGTAGATGCGGGAACGGTCAGCACGGTGTGGCATGACGGACACTCGACCTGCTGGCCCGGCTCGAAGCCTTCGATGTCCAGTTGCTTCCCGCACCGGCACGTCAGGATGTCGGCCAATTGCCTTCCTCCAACGAAACAATTCGGCCCACCACAGGGCTGCTATCGGGCAGGTAGTGTAAGGCGAGAATGCATTGAAGGCAAGCGAATCCGCCTGCAGCGCATGCCTCTCCCAAACGGGCGGGGCCGCTTGGGTGTTGCCGGTCTGATTGGACCTTCGGGCCATGGCGCAAAAGGCACGCCCCGGCTTGGTGCGGTTCGGCGGGTTAGCCGGGGCGCTTGGGTGGTTGCTCTCTGTGTCCTTGCGCGAAGCGGCAGAGGAACCTCGTCCGTCTCGCCTCGCGATGACTCCCGCTGTGTGGCCGGATCGCTCCTGCGAATGGCACCGGCCTCAACTCCCGATTTGACGGGCATATTATAGGGGGCCGCTAAGCCCTGTCCAGCAGATTCTTCCTACGGGGGGCCCTTCTTCCCGGCCCTCCGACGACCGGGAAGGTTTCCCGGTCTCCCGAGCGAAGGCCGGGCGTATGAGTTGGAGCAAAAAGGGAGCGCCCCTCGGGGCGCTCCCGGTTTCTTTTTTGGTGACCCCAACGGGAATCGAACCCGTGTCGCAGCCTTGAAAGGGCTGTGTC
>CAZGEE010000072.1:0-7322 GCA_964525035.1 uncultured Anaerolineales bacterium | reverse complement strand
CTCTACGTGGCGATCTGCCGCCATGGCCTTCCCTCCCTCGTCGCTGACGCCCGGGCTCGGCTGCACCGAGCCGCTGCCGGGGGCGCCCCGGCCCCTTTGCTTCACGAACCGTCCTTGCGAACCATTAAACGGAACCGCACCCCGTCCCGGGCGACCCCCGTGACGCGGTGCCCCTCGGCCTTGAGGCTCGCGGGCACGGTCCGCATCTGTTCACCGGGCGCAAGCACCAGTTCCAGCACCTGGCCCGTTTCCGTCCACTCCAGCGCGACCCTGATCCGCGCAAAGGTGAGGGGGCACTTCGTGCCGGTCAGGTCCAGAGTCATCGCCGGTGTTACCGCGTCGCCCGATTTCTTCACGAGATTCCTTTCCGCACGCCCTGGCGCGCTTACGCGTTTCCGTACAGAGGTGTACTGAGGTACCGTTCGCCGGTATCCGGAAGGATGACGACGATCAGCTTCCCGTCGCTGTCTTCCCGGTCCGCGACCGCCAATGCCGCGTGCAGGGCCGCGCCGGACGAGATGCCGGCCAACACTCCTTCCTGCCGCGCCAACGCCCGCGCCGTGGCCATGGCCTCGTCCGTCGTCACGGTCATGACCTCGTCAATCCCTTCGCGGTCCAGGACGGCGGGGACGAAACCGGCGCCGATGCCCTGGATGCCGTGCGAACCTGCGGGCGCTCCGCTCAAGACGGCCGACTCGGCCGGTTCAACCGCGATGGGCCGGAAGGACGGTTTTCGCCGCTTGATCACGTCCGCCACCCCGGTGATGGTGCCTCCCGTGCCTACGCCCGCGACGACGAAATCGACCCGGCCTTCGGTGTCGCGCCATATTTCCTCCGCGGTGGTCCGCCGATGGACCTCCGGATTGGCCGCGTTCTCGAACTGCTGCAGAACCAGGTACCGATCGTCCCCGGCCGCCAGGTTCTGTGTCCGCTTCACGGCGCCCGACATGCCGTCTTCCGCGGGGGTAAGGACCAGCTCCGCGCCCAACGCCCTGAGGATGCGCCGACGTTCCTCCGACATGCTCTCCGGCATGGCCAGGACGAGCCTGTAGCCCCTGGCCGCACAGACAAACGCCAGGCCCACGCCCGTGTTGCCGGACGTCGGTTCCAGGATGACCGTCTCGTCGCTGATCCTCCCCTCGCGTTCCGCCGCCTCGATCATCGCCAAGGCGATACGATCCTTGAGGCTGCTCAGTGGATTGAAGAACTCCAGCTTGGCGACCAATCTTCCGGGTCGGCCGCTGCCTATGCCATTCAACCGGACCAGGGGTGTGTTCCCGACCAGTTGGGTTAGGTCTTCGGCAATATGCACGGCTGCGCCTCCGCCTTCGCCGCGCCGCGTCCCCGGGACCAACCGTCTTCGTCCGGTCAGATTCCCTCGCCTTTCTCGAACTTCAGCGGCCGCGTGTGAATCCCGCACTCTCCGCCGCACTTGCTGGTGCCGATCCATCGGCCGGCCCGCTCGTCCGGACCGGTGCTGATCCGCGTGCACGGGGCGCAGCCCAGGGATCGGTAGCCTTGCTTGTAGAGCGGGTTGACCGGTACGCCGTACAGGGCGAGGTACTGCCAGACCTCCCGCTCGTACCAGGTCAGGATCGGATTAAGCTTGATCAGGCCCTCGTCCCGCTCCTCGATCTCCCGGAAGTCGGTGCGCGTGCGGCCCTCCGTGCAACGGAGCCCGGTGACCCAGCAGGCAACGTTCATCGCGCGGATGGCCCGCCGAGTCGGCTGCACCTTCAGGATGTCGCAGCAGCGGTCGGGGTCGGTCTCGTACAAGCGATCGGGGATTGTCGCGTCGTTCCGAAACACCCGGAGCTCGGGGCGCCGCGCCACTTCGCTCTCCATGAACGCGACCGTTTCGGCCGGCTTGAATCGCGTGGTCACAATGAAGCCGCGGATGTCCCGACTGACCCGCTTGGCCAGGTCCCAGACAACCGACGAGTCCTTCCCCAGGCTGTTGGCTATTACCAGCCGGTCGCCGAACCGCTCATGCGCCTCCCGGATCAGCTGAAGGGACCGCTGGACCTTCTCGGCGAAATTGAGCCCATCGACCAACTCGCGTACGTCGTCGTTTACTGCCGTTGCCGTTGCCATGCTCGCTAGCTCCTCGATGGCCTTCTGCCTGTACTTGGAACGTTGCTGCCCTTTCCGCTGTTCACGTATATCCTGACCGGCTTAGTCAAGATAGTTCTGAAAAAAAGGGTCGGCCCTTCTGCTCTCGAAAGTGGACAGCTCGGCCCCGATCCATAGCCACGCGTCGCGGGTCTTTCCACCTTGCTCTCCCCATCAACCAAGAAGGCGCGAGCTTCTCACCCCCAGCGGCATTTCCGTCCGCCGGCCCTTCCCGGCATTCCTTCTGTCCGCCTCCATCGCCGTGCGAGCCTCTTCCAGGAGAGGGCGGGGCGTCCCCCCTGCACCCCGCCGGCCTGTTCGCGCTCATCGGGCCTTGGCGTGTTGTGGGCCGCAACTCTCTATCGCGCTGCACCGGCTCCTCCGGCAATGTCACGGAGACCATACTCCACTAACGCAGTCGGAATTATGGGCTACATGCCGGGCTTTGTCAAGCCCATTTCTCAGAGAATCTGTTTTTTCTCGGAGCCGGCCTCGCAAGTGGCCTCAATCCCCTCAACCGGCACCGCATCGGCCGGCCCCTTACCGGTGTTGCATCTCGCTATGAGCGTCCTCGTGACGGCGGATTCTGAACTCCCTGATCATGCAGTACAGCACCGGTACCAGGAATACCGAAACCAGTACGACGAGCATTCCGCCGAACGACGGAATGGCCATCGGCACCATGATGTCGGAACCGCGACCCGTGGAGGTCAGGACGGGGACCAGGGCGAGGATCGTCGTGGCGGAGGTCATCAGGCACGGTCTGATTCGTCGCAGGGCGGCGGCCACCGTAGCCTCCCTGGCCTCGGCAACCGTGGTGACCTGCCGGGAAGCGAAGCTCCGGTCCAGGTACGTGGCGATGACGACGCCATTGTCCGACGCGATGCCGAACAGGGCCAGGAAACCGACCCAGATGGCCACGCTCAGGTTGATCGGTTGCACCTGGAACAGCTCGCGCATGTTCGTTCCGAAGACCGAGAAGTCCAGGAACCACGGTTGGCCGTACATCCAGATCAGCAGGAACCCGCCGGCCCAGGCTACCAGGATGCCGGAGAACACGAGCAGGGTCGTCGGCACGGACCTGAACTGAAAGTACAGGATCACAAAAATCGTAAACAAGGCGAGCGGCAGGACGACCGAGAGTGTCTTTTGGGAGCGGACCTGGTTCTGATAGCTCCCGGCGAACGCGTAGCTGACGCCGTCCGGCAACGTTGGCTCGAGATCTTCTTTCAAGAACGCGCTGGACTGTTCGACCACATCGACCTCGGCGTGGCCGGGCTTCGCGTCGAACAGGACGTAGCCGGTCAGGAACGTGTCCTCGCTCTTGACGACCTGTGGCCCCCTGACGTAGCGGATTTCCGCGAGCTGCACGAGCGGGACCTGCGTGCCGTCCGGCGCGGCCACCAGGACGTCGCCGAGGGTCTCGATCCGGTCGCGTCGTTCCCGCTGGTACCGTACGCGCACGGGGAACCGTTTTCGGCCTTCGACGGTCGTGGTGATGCGCCGCCCGCCGATGGCCACCTCGATCACGTCCTGGACCTTCCTGACGCTCAACTGATAGCGGGCGATGGCTTCGCGGTCGATGTCGATTTCGATGTACGGCTTGCCGACGATGCGGTCGGCGATGACTGCGGACGGCTCGACACTGGGGACCTGTTTCAGCAGGCGTTCGATCTCGAGGCCGACGCGTTCAATCGTTTCCAGGTCCGGCCCTTGCAGCTTGACCCCCATCGGGGCACGCATGCCGCTCTGAAGCATGACGATCCGGGCGGCGATCGGCTGGAGTTTCGGAGCGGACGTGGTCCCCGGGATTGCCGCGGCGTCGAGGATTTCGTCCCAGATGTCGTCGGGCGACTTGATGTGCGGCCGCCAGTTCCGGTACGGCCGACCGTCGGGGTCGGGGATGAGCCGGCCTTCCTCGTCGCGGGCGAACTCGTCCCGCTGCGCGTCGTACCGGAAGTTGGTTCGGCTCCCGTCCTTGCCGGTCCTGTATTCCGGCTTGTAGTTGATGACGGTCTCGATCATCGAGATCGGCGCCGGGTCCAGGGGCGTTTCGGCCCGGCCGAGCTTGCCCACCGCGGACTCGACCTCGGGGATCGCCGAGAAGGCCATGTCCTGCTTCTGCAGGATGTCGAGCGCCTCGCCAATGGACGCGTGCGGCATCGTCGTCGGCATGTAGAGAAACGATCCCTCGTCCAGGGGCGGCATGAACTCCTTGCCCAGCCCAGGGAACGTCTTCGAGATCGCTTTTCCGGGGCGGCTCTCCCGGACGGGTTCGGGGACGAACCCGAACACCGGAGTGATCGGCTATGTTTGTAAACAGAAAGGACCGCCTCGTTTCCGCCCCTTCTCTTATCGCTCAGATGGAATAGCTCGGGACGTAATCGGTCCGAGCCCTTCGTTCGCGCTCAAGCAAGTCGGCGAACGTCGTCCGGTCGAATACCGCCGAGATCGCTTCCCGGGCTTCCTCCCAGGTCTCGTAAAATGCACAGTTTCCCCAGAGCGGACATTCCGAACGGCTTGTGCTGGAGACGCAGTGCACAGGGCCGATCGACCCTTCCATGGTGCGGATCACGTCCCCGACTGTCAGCGTCGCCGGATCCCTGCTCAGGAGGTACCCCCCCTTGGGACCGCGCTGGGAAACCACGACCCCCGCCTGCCGAAGCTGGCCCAGGATGACCTCGAGAAAACGCGGGGGAATGGCCTGGTGCTCCGCGATCTCTCCCACCGTCATAGGGGTCTCTTGCTTGCGCTTCGCCAGTTCGAATACGGCCCGCAGCGCGTACTGCGTTTTCTGCGTAATCAGCATCGGTCTTTTTCCCCTAACTCGATTGGCATTATGCGCCAAAAGACCCCTCGCGTCAAGCCCATTCGCGGATCCGGCCCGGCAGTGGCGACCCGGCACGACCCCCTCCTGACAATAGAACGGGGCCGCGCAGGGTCCTGTGAAACTGCGCGGCCCAAACTCTTCTTCTCGCACGTTGACTTCGACCCGTCACGCGAGCATGGCTGCCAGGTCCTCCTCGGGCGTGTTGATCGGCATCAGGTTGAACTTCTCGACCAGCACCTTCAGCACGTTCGGGCCGACGAAAGCCGGCAGGGTAGGACCCAGCCGCATATCCCGGATGCCCAGGTGGAGAAGGCTCAGCAGAATGCACACGGCCTTCTGCTCGTACCAGCTCAGCACGAGGCTCAGCGGCAGGTCGTTGACCTCACAATCGAAGGCCTTGGCCAGGGCCAGGGCGATCTGGATCGCGCTGTAGGCATCATTGCACTGGCCGCAGTCCAGGAGGCGCGGGATGCCGCCGACGTCGCCGAACGGAAGCTTGTTGAACCGATACTTTCCGCAGGCCAGCGTGAGGATCACGCAATCGTCGGGGACCTGCCGGGCCAGTTCGGTGTAGTAGTTCCGTCCGGGCTTCGCCCCGTCGCAGCCGCCGATAAGGAAGAAGCGCCGGATTGTGCCGGCCTTGACTGCCTCGACGACTTTGTCGGCGACCCCCATCACGGCGTTCCGGGCGAAGCCGATGGTAATGGTCTTCTCTTCGCCGTCCTGGTCGAAGCCGGGCGCCGCCAGGGCCGCCTCGATCACCGGCGTGAAGTCCTTGTTGCCGTCGGCGTTGACCTCGATGTGCTCGACCCCCGGCCACGCGACCAGCCCCGTGGTGAAGATCCGGTCCTTGTAGCTGTCTTTCGGCTTCTGAATGCAGTTGGTTGTCATCAGGATCGCGCCCGGGAACTCGTCGAACTCCTTGCGCTGATCCTGCCAGGCGCCGCCGTAGTTGCCCACCAGGTGCTTGTGCTTCTTCAACTCGGGATAGGCCTGGCACGGGAGCATCTCGCCGTGAGTGTAGACGTTGATGCCTTTCCCTTCGGTCTGCTCCAGGAGTATCTTCAGGTCCTTCAGGTCGTGGCCGGAGACGACGATGCTCTTGCCCCGGACGGGCGTCACGCGGACGTGCGTCGGTTCGGGATGGCCGTAGGCGCCCGTGTTGGCGGCATCGAGCATCCCCATGACTTTCAGGTTGACCTCGCCTACCCGAAGGACCATGCCGACCAGCGTATCCACGTCCGTGGGGCTCCCGGCCAGAAAGTCCAGGGCCTCGTGCTCGAAGGCATAAACCTCGTCCTCCTCGACGCCGAGAATCCGGGCATGGTCCGTATAGGCAGCCATGCCCTTCAGGCCATAAGTAATGAGCTCCTGCAACCCGGCGACGTCCTCGCCGAGCTCATCGATTCGCCTCTGAATCGTCACGGCTTCGCCTTGGCGAACCATCTCGTCGAGCTCGTCGGCAGGCTGGATCGCGGCATCGCCGGCGGGCGCTTCCGGCTCCTTGCCCGCCTTGCGGTAGGCCTCCTCGTAAGCCTGTTTCATCTCGTCACGGACCTGCGCGCCCCGGCGGACCAGCTCGGCGATGCGCCCGGGATCGAAGTCCACGTTGGTCACGGTGGCGAACAGGGCCTCCGTCACGAACAGGTCGGCGGAATGGGTTGTTGCCCCGAGCGCCCTCGCCCGGTGAGCGTATTGGCTGATCCCCCGAGCTACGTGGACCAGCAGGTCCTGGAGCGATGCAGTCTCCGGATCCTTCCCGCAGACGCCATGTGCCGTGCATCCTGCCCCCTTGGCGGTCTGTTCGCACTGGTAACAGAACATGTTCATAGCCCTTCCTTTCCTTTGAGTGTGGGTGGCCGTAACGCGGCCCCGCCGGCACGCCCCTTGTGCGGGAACCCAGGAAGCGGTTACCGTCCGCAACGAGGCCCTGTCCATTCTATGCTGTTCCGGGACCTGCGGGCCCCGTACCGCACGAGCAAGTTGACAGCAGGCCTAACGTAGAGTAAACTAGTCTACGTTAGCCGTCAAGCCACTTTTTTCGGAGCAAGCCATGATTCGCAGAGACACCGACGAAGCCCTCCGGATGCTCGTCTATCTGGCCGAACGGCGCGGCGACACGATCAGTGCCTCGGAGCTCTCGAGGGTTCTGGACATACCCCGCAGTTTCGCCCTGAAGATCCTCGGCCGACTCGCCGCCCAGGACATCCTGCAGGCCCGGGCGGGCCGCTATGGAGGGTTCCGGTTCGTCCGCAAGCCCGAGGAGGTCTCCGTATGGGACATAATCAGTGGGATCCAGGGGCCGCCCCTGTTGAATCGTTGCATGGCCGGTCGGGGGCTCTGTCCGCGGGAAGGCGCGTGCCCGCTCAGCGCCAGGCTG
>CAZGEE010000071.1:0-7374 GCA_964525035.1 uncultured Anaerolineales bacterium | reverse complement strand
GTGGGCTGGCTGCCAGGCGCGCAGGAGGCGGAAGAACTCGTCCCGGGCCCGGCGCTCCAGCCAGGGCTCGTGCCCGCAGCGGGCGAGCTCGCGGTACTCCAGTTGCGGCAAGAACGGGGCAAGCCCGGCGCGGATCATCCGCCCGGGGTGCGGGTCGCAGTCCCCGTGCAGCATGAGCACGGGTGAGGCGACGGCCGCCATCGCCGCCGGGTAGACGCCCCGGGCCTGGAGCCGGAGCATGTCGGACCAGGTTTCCGAGTGCCCCCGCGCGTCGAACGACTGCTCGCAGTCCACGGCCCCCGTCTCGTCGGCCGGGAGCGGGTCGCAGGCATAGAGCGGCCGGAGCACCTCGTATTTCCGTCGGGGCCGTTCGTCGGGATCGTCCGTTTCGGCCCCGACGCGCTCCAGCCGTCGGCGCGTTCGGTCGTCCGTGCGCCGGGCGAGGTCCTCTTCGAGCCGGGCGCGGGCCTCCGGGTCGAAGGTGCCGCAGCCGACGAGGACGATCGGCCCGGCCGCCCGCGGGTGCTCCGCCGCGAAGGCCAGGGCCAGCATGGCGCCCCAGGAATGTCCGACCAGGGCGGGCCGCAAAGGGCCGCGCGAGGTGACCACTTCATGCAGGTCGGCCACGTGCCGGGCGACGGTGAGCGGGCGGTCCCCGCTGCCGCGCTGCAGGGGCTCCAGGACGCGGAAGTCGTCGGCGAGCCCGCGGGCGAGGCCGGCGGCAGAGCCCGGTGCGCCCGGTCCGCCGTGGATGACGACGACCACGGGACCGTAGGCGCCGTATTCGCGGAGCCTGATGGGCAAGGCCTCTCTCACGAAGATTCTCCGGGATTGTGACGCACGGTTGCCCACCCTCGGCGCGCCCACCACAGGTGCCATCCGGGCTGCGCAACACTCGGTTTGCCGCGAAAGCCACGCTGCGGCACGCCAAGGATACCTGCCGAGGTTCGCGCCCGAAAGGGCAAAGCGGTTGCCCGGTTTCGGCGGGGCCCCTATACTCCCGGGCGAGACGCGCAGCGGCCGGCGGTGTTTAAGCAGCGGACCGGCACTGCGGAACCGGCGTTCGGGAGGCCTTGCCTGCGAAGCCGGAGGAGTCGCGGGAGCGTGAGGAGACCATTTGCTGCGGGGGGCTCCGGGAAACCGAAACCTGGCGATGGAGGAATGCGATGAAGCGCACTTCGACGACGTGCCTGTTCGGACTGGTTATCGCGCTCGGCTTCGCAGCACTGACCGCATGTGCGGGGCCGCCCGGGAAGGACATTGACGTCTATCACGTCGGCAACAGCCTGACGCGGAACCTTTCGCTCGGCCGGCTGCGGGCCCTCTTTGCGTCGGCGGGCGGGAGCTATGATCACGGCACGCGGCTGGGCGGCGGAAAGAAGCTCTACGAGCACCTGGCCAAGCGGCTGGCGAACGGCAAGACGTTCAGGATCAACACGATCGAGACCAAGCCGTACGGCGATTACGACCACGCCCTGCAGAAGTTCACCTTCGACGCCCTGGTGCTGCAACCATCCCATTGGTGGCTCACCGACCACGACCCCGACAACGACATCGAAAAGGGAGCCCTGGAGGCCGCGTCCGGGTTCATCGACTATGCCCTCGGCAAGAACCCGGCGGGCCACACGGCCACGCGGCGGTTCTACATTTACGGCACCTGGCCAAGCCTGAGCGGTATCGCGCGGCGGAAGGGAATCGACGCCGACGGCGACGGCCTCCACAGCTACCGTGAGTTCTGGGCCGCGCCGTACGATCCGGACCAGGGCTCGGCGGGGTGGACCATGCCGAACCGAGACTTCCTCGAGAAGCTGGTCAGGGGACTCAATGCCGCCCACCCCGACCTGGCGCATCCCGTGCGGCTGATTCCCGCCGGCGACGTGTTCGCAGCGCTCGACGCACAGATCCGCGCGGGCAAGTTGCCCGGGGTCGAGGCGCACCTGACGCGGAAAGAGCCGATCACGGTGGACGGTGAGGAGCGGCCGTCGAACTACGATTACTACGTCGAGGCCCGCCGGACCGGCCGCACGGGCGGGACGGTGCTCGACCCCGATGCGCCCGGCTACACCGGCTTCGAGCGGAAGCTCGGCATTCTGAACGTGTACGCCGACCGGGTTCACATGAACGATCAGCCGCACAACGGCGACGACGACGGCACGCTGGGCGGTTATATCGCGTCGCTGACCTTCTACGCCGTTCTGTCCGGCGAGAGCCCGGTCGGCCTGACCGCCGAGCCGTGGGAACGAATCGACCCCGAGCGGGACGCCGAACTGGTGAAGGCGATCCAGCGGACCGTCTGGCAGGTGGTGTCGCGCGACGCGCTGACGGGCGTCGCGGGAAAAGGCGAGCCCGAGACAAAGGACGACCCCACGGAGTAATGGGCTGCCTCGCAGAAACGCGGCGAATTCTTTGTCCAGCCGGCCATTCTCCCGGTTGACTAAAAACTCGCGCCGCAAACTTCACACCCGCGAGAGCGGATCGTCGGCACGTTTACCTCCGGGCGCGCCGGCAGCGTGATCTCGACCGGGTAGGCCGGGAAACGGAGTTGATGGCGCGGGAGCCGGGTGCTACGCTGTCCGGGCTCGCATGGAGGCTTCGCGAGCGCAGGTGGGGCGGCAGCCTGTTTGTATTGCGAAGAGTGTTCCGAGGGAAGGTGCTCCATGGCATCGACGACTTCCGAATGGCCGTTGGATCGCGCGAAGCCGGAATCGGTCGGCCTGTCCTCCGAGCGCCTCGAGCGCGTCGGCGCGCTAATGAAATCATACGTCGGCGAGGGTCGGGTCGCCGGCACGATCACCCTGGCGGCGCGCCGCGGGCGAATCGCCCACCTCGAATGTTTCGGGCGGATGGACATCGAAAAGGACAAGCCGATGCGGGAGGACGCCATCTTCCGCATCTACTCGATGACGAAACCGATCACCAGCGGCGCGGTGCTCATGCTGCTGGAAGAGGGCCGCTTTCTGCTGCAGCAGCCGGTGTCCGAGTTCCTGCCGGAGCTGAAGGAGATGCATGTGAACGTCGCGCAGCCCGGCGGCGAGGCCGACCTGGTTCCCGCCCGGCGGGAGATCACCATCCACGACCTGATGACGCACCTGGGCGGCCTGTCGTACGAGGTCATCCACGAGGCGCGCGACGCCGGGCGCACGCTGCAGGAGTTCGTCACGGAACTCAGCCGGCGGCCGCTGGTCTTCCAGCCCGGCGAGCGATGGAACTACAGCGCGTCGACCGACGTGCTGGGCCGGCTGGTGGAGGTTGTCTCCGGGCAGCCGTTCGACGCGTTTCTCCAGGAGCGGATCTTCGAGCCGCTCGGCATGACCGACACGGCATTCCGGGTTCCGCCGGAGAAGGTCGATCGGCTGGCGTGGATCTACCGGCCGGACGAGGACGGCCGACTGGCTTCCTGCGAGGACCGGGAGGCGAGCCCATACCTGAAGAAGCCCTCTCTGCCGAGCGGCGGTGGAGGGCTCGTCTCGACGACGTCCGACTACCTGCGGTTCTGCCAGATGCTCTTGAACGGAGGCGAGCTGCACGGGGTGCGGCTGCTGGGCCGCAAGACGGTGGAGCTCATGACGGCGGATCACCTGCCGGCGGGCCATCCGGCTCTCGACGTCAACGGCCGCGGATTCGGTCTCGGCGTGTCGGTGCTGCGGAGCTTCGCCGAGGCGAAGATGCTCGGCTCGCCGGGCGAGTACGGCTGGGGCGGGGCCGCGTCCACGCAGGAGTGGATCGACCCGGCCGAGGAGATGGTCACCATGATCATGCTCCAGCTTCGCCCCAAAGAGAAGTTCCCGCTGATGGACGAGTTCAAGCAGGCGGTGTACCAGGCGCTCATTTGAGCCCGGGAGGCGGTGCGTGCGGTCGGCCCGCCGCGCCGGAAGCAACCCACCCAACACGAAAGGACGGATCATGCGAAACGAGGACGCGAACATATTTTTCACCCTGGGGCCGGGCCCGCTGGTGAAGGAGTTCTGGGGCGAAGGCCCGCAGCGCCGCGCCAGGGAACTGGGTTTCACGGTCCGGCTGAACCCCCGCGAGGGACCTCAGCCGCCCGAGTACTGGGCCGAGGCCTTCGAGGGCCTCGACGCCCTGATCACCACGTGGGGCGCGCCGAAGCTGGACGAGAAGGTGCTGGCCCGCAACGACACGCTGAAGATCGTCGGCCACGCGGCCGGGTCCGTGGCGGGCATCGCCTCGCCGGCACTGTACGAGCGCGGGGTGCCCGTGGTCAACGCCAACGCCATCATGGCCCGCACCGTGGCCGAGTGGTGCCTGATGACGACGCTCGTGGGCTGGAGCCGGTTCCTCGACTACGCGGACCTCGGCGACCTCAGCGCCATGCAGTGGAGCGACCGCGGCCTCGTCCGCGGCATGCAGAACGCCACTGTCGCCATCTGGGGCTACGGCCAGATTTCCAGCCGGCTGATCGAGCTGCTCAAGCCATACGGGCCGAAGGAGATCCTGGTCTACAGCGGCCACCTGAAGCCCGAGGAGGCGGAGGAGATCGGCATCACGCTGGTCGAGTTCGACGAGCTGTTCTCCCGCGGCGACGTCATCCACCTGCTCGGGGCCCTGACGGAGAAGAACGTGGGCAAGGTTGGCCCGAGCCAGCTCGCGGCCATCCGCGAGGGCTCCGTGCTCGTCAACGCCGGGCGGGCGGCCCTCGTCCAGGAGGACGCCCTGCTGAACGAGCTGCGCAAGAACCGCTTCCGGGCGTTCCTCGACGTTTACTACAAGGAACCGCTGGCCGAGGATTCGCCCTTGCGGGGCCTGCCGAACGTGGTGCTCACTCCGCACCTGGCCGGCAAGGGCCGCGAGTCCGAATACGTTCCGCACGTGCTGGAGGAATTCGACCGGTTCTTCCGCGGCGAGCCCCTCACGAGCGAGGTGCCTCCGGAACGGGCCGCCATGATGACCGACTCGTCATTCA
This sequence comes from uncultured Anaerolineales bacterium, assembly GCA_964525035.1. Classification (GTDB taxonomy): domain Bacteria; phylum Planctomycetota; class Phycisphaerae; order FEN-1346; family JAACEH01; genus CAZGEE01. Next base: position 2,450 of record CAZGEE010000071.1, on the reverse strand, counting down.
TGAGCGGGAAAAAGAAAAAACGGTGACCTCCAACCCAGAGGGCAATGCGCCGGCTCGACCGCCGCACTTCGCGGTGCAGGTCTCGGTTGCCCCGCGTCGCCGCGCGTTGCTTACATCGCGACCCCCGTGCGAGGGGGCCTCCTGTTCCATTCTTCAGGGCAATTGGCGACACGCAGTCCGGGCGAGGGGTGTTTCAAACGGTTGGCGGGCGCGTGGGGCGAGACTGTCCCTCTCCCACGTGTGCCGGAACCGGAGGACACCCGGGAGCGTGGAACCATGAAGCGGAATAGCCGCCGGTCGGCGAGTCGCTGGCTCGTCGTGCTCGTTCTTCTCTGTACGTTGCCGTTCACTGCCGCAGCGAATGCGGCGGAGCCCGGCGAGGACCCGCCGGACGCCGGTCCGACGGTCGTTCTCGACACGACGGGACTCTGGCGGATGCACCATCAGTTGCGGACCCCGCTGCTGGCGCTCGACGGCGGCCTCAAGCCCGTGGACCTCCGGTGGTGGCACGGCAAACGGGTGCTGAAGGCATTTCACTGGGCCCACCGCGGAACGCCGGCGGCACCGGGCGGATGGGCCGACGTGGACTTCGACGCCGGCGCCTGGCTTCGCGGGCCGGCGCGGATGTGCTGCCGCACGCCGTTTCTCGCCCGGCTGTGCATGCGCGGAAAGTTCGAGGTCACCGATCCATCGAAGGTCGGAAACCTATCGCTCCGCCTAAGCTACCGGGGCGGCGTCATCGTGCACGTCAACGGCCGGGAGGTCGCCCGCCGGGACGTCGCCGGACGGGAGGCCTCCGGCGCGCCCCTGGCCCGGGGGTACCCGGCCGAGGCCTTTACGCCGACGGGTGGATGGAGCGGCAAGTGGCCTCGCCACATGCGGCCCGAGAGCGACAAAGAGATCGGGCTTCGCCGGCGATCCGCGACCATCGCCATCCCCTCACGCTTTCTCCGCAAGGGAGTGAACGTCCTCGGTCTGGAAATCGCTCGCGCGCCCTATCACGAGGTGGTCGAGAGGATGAAGGGCAAGCGAGGCTCGCGCTACTGCCCGTATTGCCTGGCCTTCAACACCTGCCAGATCGACCTCGTCCGTCTCCAGGCGCCCACCGACGCCGGGCTGGTTCCAAATGCCGCACGGCCGGAAGGCTTCCAGCTCTGGAACAACAGTATGCTCGGCGCGGACTACGACCTGGACTTCGGCGATCCCGGCCCCGTGTTTCCGATCCGGCTGGTCGGGGTCCGCAACGGTCGGTTCTCGGACAAGGTAGTTGTCGGCTGCGACGAGACCATCCGCGACCTGCGGGCCGCCTGCGCCGGCTTGGAGAGCCCCCGCGGCACGATCCCGGCCACGGCGGTGCGGATTCGTTACGGGATGCCCTGGGGCGGCGAGGCCGGCGTCAACGGACAGAGGACCATCTACCGCCGCTCGGTCCCGCAGTTCAACTGCTATCCGCGCGTGCCGACCATGTTGGGGGCTCTCGCCGAGATGCCGCCCGAGGAGGTCCCCGTGCGGACCGTGGAGCCAAGCGGGGCGGACCTGGAGATTCCGAACCAGCCGGAGCCGGTCTTCGGGGCCGTGGTGCCCGTGTGGGTGACGGTCGACGTGCCGAAAGACGCGCAGCCGGGGAGCTACGAGGGTCGGATCACGATCACGGCCGAGGGCCACGAGCCGCGCACCGTGCCCGTGAAGCTCGAAGTGGTCGACTACACGCTCCCCGACCCGGAGGACTACCGGACGGTGCTCGAGTTGATCCAGTCGCCGGATACCCTGGCGCTGGAATACGACGTGGAGCCGTGGTCCGCCGAGCACTTCCGGCTGATCGCGCGGTCGATGAAGCTGATGCACGAGGCGGGCGCCCAGATCGTCTACGTCCCGCTGATCGCGCAGACCAACCACGGAAACGAGGAGAGCATGGTCCGCTGGGTCGAGACGGGCGAGGGGAACTACGAGTACGACTTCTCGATCATGGAGCAGTACCTCGACCTGGCCGCCGAGCACATGGGCACGCCGCGGGTCCTCTGCTTCATCGCCTGGGACATCTACCTTGGCGGCAAGGGCGGAGGGTACAAGGACACGTGGAGCCACAACCAGCGGTCCGTGGAGCTGCGGAAAAAGTACATCGGCAAGGGCCCGGCCGTGACCGTCCTCGACCGGGGAACGGGGGAGGTCCGGACGGAGTTCCTTCCGCCGTACAGCGACCCGTCCGCCAAGGCTGCGTGGCGCAAGCTCTTTGGACAGCTTCGCAACCGCATGGCCAAGCGCGGGTGGCGGGACGCGATGATGATCGGCCTGCTCTCCGACGACTGGCCCACCGACGAGGAGCAGCGATTCTACCGCGAGGTCTCGGGCGGGCTTCCCTGGGTGTCGCATTCGCACATCCCCGTCACACGCGACGGCGATGCCACCGAGGACGGCATCGTCGTCACCGCCGCCACGAGCCAGGGCAACGC
>CAZGEE010000070.1:0-7452 GCA_964525035.1 uncultured Anaerolineales bacterium | reverse complement strand
CGTTTCTTGGCGCCGAGGGCCCGGCGGATGCCGATCTCGCGGGTCCGCTCGGTGACGTTGGCCAGCATGATGTTCATAATGCCGATCCCGCCCACCAGCAGGCTGATCGCCGCGATGCACCCCAGCATGATGCTGAAGCGCCGACCGGCTTCCTGCGCCGCGCGGATCTGCCGCAGCGGAACGGTCATCGCGTAGTCCTGCTTCGGATGATAGCGGTCCAGCATGGTGCGAACCGCCCGGGCGACGGGCTGGACCTGGTCCACGGCGTCGCAGTGTACCAGGACCTGGTGAAGTTCCACCTTCTCGGCCGACCGACTCCCGGACCCGAATGTGAAGATCGTTTCGCCGAAACGGGTCCGGGCCGTGGACAACGGAATATAAACCTCGCGGTTGTAGTCGTTGCGCGACTGTTCACTGCCTCGCGTGGGGCCTCGGCCGCGCTCGGCCATGATCCCGACCACGCGGTAATACGATTCGCCGACGCGGACGAACCGCCCCATCGGCTCCTTCAGCGGAAAGAGTTTTTTCACCACGGCCGCGCCGAGTACGCAGTAGTTGCGCCGCCGGCGCTCGTCGAGCTCGTTGAGAAATCGCCCCTCGGCCACCTCGCCCCCCATGAGCCCCGAGAGCCACGGTACCGTGCCGACCACCATGGCCCGGATTTTGCGGTCGCGATAGCGAATGTTGTGCGACACCCTTCGCTGCGGCACGACTACCTCCACGTTGCGAAGGGTGCTCTGGATGCGCTCCGCGTCGTCATAGGTCAGTCCGTACTCGACCGTAAAACTACTGCTCTCCTGCGTTTCGGTCTCCGCGGGTTTCACGCTCGTCAGGATGATGTTCGACGCCCCGAGCTGGATGAACTGTTCCTGAGTCTCCAGGCTCGTGCCCTCGCCGATGGCCAGCATGGCGATCACCGCGGCGACCCCGCACAGGATACCCAGCATCGTCAGCAGCGACCGCAGCGTGTGCTGGCGCAGACTGCGGAGGCCCAGCCGAGCGATTTCGAGTGCCTTGAAAGTCCACATAGTGCATTCACCGCCGGCGGAGCCGTTCCATCCGGTTCCGGTCCGCCAAGGTCATGTCGTTTCCACCCGTTCGACCCGACCGTCCGACAGGTAAACCCGTCGATGAGCCCGCGCGGCGATGTCCTCCTCGTGCGTCACCATGATGATCGCCTTGCCTTGCTGGTTGAGCAGACGGAACAGGTCCATGATTTCCTTCTGGGTTCCAGTGTCGAGGTTTCCGGTCGGCTCGTCGGCCAGGATCAGCAGCGGATCGTTGACCAGGCTCCTCGCAATGGCGACGCGCTGCTGCTGCCCGCCGGAGAGCTCGCTCGGCCGGTGACGGAGCCGATGGCTCAGTCCGACGCGCCCGGCCATCTCCACCGCCCGCTCGTGCCGCTGGTGCGCCGGCACCCCCTGGTAGAAGAGCGGCACCTCGATGTTCTCCCGGACCGTGAGTTGCGGGACCAGATTGAAGCTCTGAAACACGAAGCCGATGTACCGGCCGCGCACCTCGCTCAGCGCGTTGTCCTCGAACCGCGAGACGTCCTGCCCGCCGAGCAGGTACCGCCCGGAGCTGGGGCGGTCGAGGCAGCCGAGAAGGTTCAGCAGGGTCGACTTCCCCGACCCGCTGTGGCCTAGGATGGCCGTATAGCTCGCCTCCTCGAACGCGAAATTCACTTCGCGCAGGGCGTGGACCGTCTCGGGACCCACCTGGTAATTCTTGGACAGGTTCTGCACTTCGGCCAGCATCATCCGGTGTCGTCCTCGGGGGGGGGCTCCTCGACCGCCGCTTCCTCTTCCGGCCCCACGCGGGCGCGCTGCCGGTCCTTGTCCTCCGCCGGGGCCTTCCAGGGAATCTTCGGCATGTTGTCCGGCTCGAACAGGAGGACTTCCTCTCCCGCGCGCAAGCCGTCTTCAATGCAGACGAACTTGTCGTTGCTCGGCCCGACGCGCACCTGCCGGACCTCGAACCCGCCGTCCCCGGAGACGAGGGCGGCCGTGCGCCCCCGCAACACGTGGACCCCCGTCACGGGCACGAGGAGCGCGTCCTTGATCACGTCGCACTGGATCTCGACGTTGGCGCTCATGCCGGGCTTCAGCCCCTCGGTCTCCTGCTCGAGCGACACCACCGTGTTGTAGACCTTGACGTCGGGGTTGAACCACCGCTGGCTGTCGGCCATCACGGCAATGCTCTCGACCTTGCCCGTGTACCGGCGGTCCGGGAACGCGTCGATCGCGATCGTACAGGGCAACCCGTCGCGGATCCGATCGATCTGGGCCTCGTGGATCTTAACGTCGATCTCCATCTGCGACAGGTCCGGAAGCGTCATCAGGGTCTGCCGATGGCGGACCTCGCCGCCGACCTCCGCCGGGCGCCGGTCGCTCCACCGGTGGCGCGGCGTCCAGTAGACGATCAGCCCGTCCTGGGGCGCCCGGATTTCGGTGTACTCAATCTGCTCGATGAGCTTGTTGAACTCGCTCTGCTTCAACTCGTAGTTGGTCTTCCGGGCGTCGAGGGTGGCCTTCTTCTGCGCGACCTCGCTGTCCTGCTGACGCCGAATGCGGTCCAGTTCGGCTTCGGCCTCTTCCACGTCGCTGGCCAGCTTCTCACGCTGCTTCGGGTTCTCGTACTCCTTGAGAAGTCGCAGGGCCTCCTCGGCCTGCTCCAGACTGATCTTCGCCTTCTCCACCGCCAGCTGGTCCGCCTCGAGCTCCTGGTCGGTCGCGATCTTCTGCTCGTTCAGTTTCTGCGTCCACTCCAGCCGGTTCGTGGCCTGGATCAGTTCCTGGCGGGCGATGTTGATGTCGGCCTTGGCCTTGTTCAGTTGCTGGGGCCAGTCCCCCTCGATGTACTTCTTGAGGTCCATCTTCGCGAACTTGACCTTGAGCCTGGTCTTGTTGACCTCGCTCTCGCGCAGGCTCTTCTGGATCTCGTAGCTTTCCTTCGCGGCCAGGTAATCGGCCTTCCGCGTGTTCAGCGAGGCCTCTTCCTGGGCCTTACGCTCCAGCAGGTCGGCCGAGTCCAGCTTCACCAGCAGATCGCCCTTCTTGACGTGGGTGCCCTCGGGCACCAGCTCGACGATCGTGGTCCGGCCTTCGACCTTGTTGACGATCTCCTCGCTGTTCTTCGCCTTCAGGCTCCCGCCTTCGCTCACGGTGATCACCAGATCGTCTCGCCGGACCGTGGCCGTGCCGCCCGAGCCCTCGACCGGCGGATCGCCCGTGACCTGCCAGGCCGCCAGGGCTACGCCCGCGCACAACGCCAGGGCCACCGCCACGTACACCGCGATACGCGGCAGCTTCCGGGGTGGCGCCGTCTCAATCTTCCCGACCTGAGGCCGAGCCGTCCCGGCTTCCGAGTTGGTCGATTCCTTCATGAATTTGCCCCTGTTCGTCGATCTCCATCAGCTCCAGGTCCCGGAGAAACTCCAGCGTCGCAATGCGGTGCGAAACCATCGCCTCGCTGAGGTCGTTCTCCGCGCCGACCAGCGCGTCCTGGGCCTCCAGGAGGTCCCGCGTGGTCGCCCGGCCGGCGTCCATCTCGAGCTGCGTCCCGTCAACGCGGCGACGGGCCAGCTCAAGACCGGCCTTCTGAATCGCGTAACTCTCTCGCGTCCGTCGAAGTTGCCGCAGGGCGTCCCGGACGTCCTGCTTCACCTCGTCCACCTTGTCCATGACGCTGCGCACCGCCGCGTCGTAGTCGATCAGGCTCGTGCGGAACGTGTTCCGCTCCGTGAGCCGCTTCAGCGGAAGGTCCACCTCCAGCCCGAACTCGTACAGGCCCTCGTGGAACATGAAACGCCCCGCCTGCGCGTCGGGCGTGCTCGTGACGTTGATCCCTCCGACGAAGTCGGCGTCGCCCTTCAGGGCGTCGGCCGCGACCCGGACCTCCCGCTCCGCATCCTCGACCGCTCCCCGGGTGTTCTTCAGGTCCAGGCGAAGCTCCAGGGCCTCCTCGACCACCGCAGCCGGATCGACTTCCAATGGCTCGATCCCCTTCTCCGCCAGGTCCTCGAGCGGCTCCCGGCTGAGGAGCACCGGGGCGTCGATGGGCAGGCCCAGCAGCAGGCGGAACGAGTCGAGCCGCCGCTCGAAACTCTGGATCGCCACGAGGTAACTGTTGTGCGCCTGGAGCTCGCTCTGCCGCGCCCGGTCCACCTCGAGGATCTTCAACCGGCCCGCCTCGGCGAGCAGCTCGTTGCGCTCCCGCGCGGCGATCCGCCGCTTGTAGTTGTTCCACTGGTTCTTCACCCGGTCAAGCTGGAGCAGCACCTCGTAGTACGAGCTCGCCACGTCGACCGCGAACTCCTTCTCGAACCGCACGAAGTCCCTCAGCGCGTACACCACGTCGTGCCGGGCCTGGACCAGGTCGCTCGTCACCACCACGGGGTCCGACCCGCGCCACAGCGGCTGGCTCACCGAGACGGCCAGGGCGTTCTGAAGCGTGGTGCCCAGTTCGTGATTCAGGTACTTCACCCCCGTCAAGCCGACGTCGAACGCCACCACCGCCCCGTTCATCAGTTGCCGGCTCAGGCTCAGGTCGGCCGCCGTGTCGATGCTCCGGTCGCGATCCGCCCCGTCCACGGTGCGCACCACGCTCCCCGTCAGGCCGTACTGCCAGAAAAACGTGTCCTGCGCGGTCGTGAGCGACAGGGCTTTCCGGTACACGGTCTCCTTCTCGCTCTGGAACTCGCGGCTGTTGCGGCGCGCCAGCTCCAGGGCCGTCGACAGGTCGAGCACCCGGAGACCGGCCTCGCGCTCGGCCAGGTGGCTCTCGGCCAGCTCCTCCGGCAACGGGCCGGCCTCCGCCAGGTGAGCCACCAGCTCGGCCCCGCTGCGGCCGGCGTTCCGCGACGGGCCGTTCTCGATGCGGACCGGCCGGGCGCGCCCGAACGCCTCCTCGCTGCTCCGGGCCACTACGTCGTAGGCCGCCTCGTCCGCCTCGCGAACCGTGTGCTCCCGCGCGCAGCCCCCCGCCGCGCCGAGGGCGATCAGCGTAGCGAAGATCAGCGCCACTGCTCTGCCGTGCATCGTCACTTCCCCGGCTCTGTGAACTCGAACCATGGTTAAACCGCTCCGGCCCGGGCGCGGACCGGACCAACAACAGGCGCTCCACAGAGTATTCCAACGCACCCGCGCAGCGGATTATTTTACGATTTCGCCGCCTTTTTGCCAGCTACGCGCACAAAAAGCCGGCGCGGGAGTCCACGCCGGAAGTCCCGCGCCGTCGTTTTCGGGTCGTCGGGTTCAGGGGCCGCCCGGGCCGCCGCCTACAGGTCGAGCGGAGAAACCACGTCGCCCTTCGCCGCCCGGAGCGTCTCGAGCCGATCCCGCTGCTCGTGCAGGATCTCGAACAGCCGGTCCGGCACGTCCACCTCGCTGCGGTAGACTTCTTCGATCCGGTCGGTCTTCTCGAGCAGCTTCGCGCATCGCACGCTGAACTGCTCCACGTAATCCTCTTCGGTGTACGCCTTGTCCATGAGCTCGTCGAAGAGCCGTCGCAGGTCCTCGTATTGCGGAATCAGCCCCGTGGGCGTCCGCACGATCTCCGCCTCGCCGTGAATCCTTCGCTCCATCCAGTGCACCCAGACCTTCTTGTCCAGCATGCCGTTCAGGTACTTGCCGTCCTCGCCCTTCAGGAAGTAGTTGACCGAGAAGATCGGCGGCGCGGCCTCCAGCGCCTCGCCGAACTCGAGGTGCTTCCGGATGTACCGCCCGAGGGGCATGCTCAGGAAGTCGAGGTTGCTCATCAGGTTGAACCGCCGCACGCCCTCCTGCCCCAGCGTCGCCGCCGTGGTTTCCGACTCGATGCTCGCCCCCTTCGTGACCACGCCGTGCGCCCAGCCGAACGCCTCCTCCACCGGCACGCAGGTGTCCGAGTCCCGTCCGCCGTAGATCACTCCGCCCAGCGGAACGCCTTCGGGGTCGTCGGCCGCCTCGTCCCGGTTCTCCAGGCTGCGGATCGCGATAGTGTAGCGGGCGTTCTTGTGCGAGTGCGGGATGGGGTTCCCCTCGGCGTCCTTCATGCCCTTGAACCACTTGCCGGCGAAGTTCCGCCCGCGCTCGGGCACCGGCCGGCCGTCGCCCAGCCAGTAGGGCACGCCGTCGACCACCAGCACGTTGCTGAAGATCACCTCGCCCGGCTTCGTCAGGACCTCCCAGATCACCGGGTCGCCCTCGGGGTTGACGTCGCGGATAATGCCGAAGATGCCCGACTCGACGTTCGCCGCCCGGCACGCCCCGTCGAAGTTCCGGAGGTACGCCAGGTCGTCGCCCACGATCGTCTCGCCGGGGATCATCGCCGTGCTGGTCTTCCCGCACGCGCTCGGGAACGCCCCGGACAGGTACGTCACGCGGCCCTTGGGCCCGTGCACGCCCATCAGCAGCATGTGCTCGGCCAGCCAGCCCTCGCGCGACGCCTTGTTGATCGCCAGCCGCAACGCCAGCTTCTTCAGCCCCACCGTGTTCCCGGCGTACTGCGTGTTGGCGCTGTAGACCATGTTCTCTTCCAGGTCGATGTAGATGGCCCGCTTGTGGTAGTCCTTCGAAACCCCGTCCTCCAGCTCCCCGGCCGAGTGCAGAAAACGGAAGAACTTCGGCGAGTCGCCCAGCCGGCGGAACTGCTCGTAGCCCTGCCGGTAAAGCAGGTCCTCGCTGTGCGCGACGTAGAGCGAATCGGTGATCTGGACGCACGCAATGGAGAACTCGGAGTCGGTCGGACCGAGGCAGAAGAACCGGACCACCGCCTGCTTGCCGCGCATGGCCCCCGCCAGCCGGCCGCGCACGGTGTCCAGCCCCTCGGCCTTGGCCACGTGGTTCAGGCGCTTGCTGAACACCACGCCCGGCGGAACGAGGTACTTCGTGGCGTCCTTGTCGCGGCCCTGGTCGTAGAAGCCGTCGAAGTGGACCGTGTGACCCTCGATCTTCAGCGGGGCCTCCTCGCCGAGGTCGATGGCCTGCTGCCGGACGTACGCGACGTCGTCCGGATCGTCGGTGCAGACGAAGACCGAGTCCGGCTCGCAGCGCTCGATGGCCTCGGCCACGAAGCGGTGCAGCTTCGGGTTCTCCAGCGTGAGCAGCTTTTCGAGGTTCGCGTCATTGAGCCTCGATCCGAGGATCTCGCGAGTTCTCGGGTCCAGACGGGAATCATCGCGGGTCCGTGCCATGTATACCTCGCTTTAACCGTGGGGCCATAAACCGCGCCCGGGACACCCCCGGACGCTACCGGAACGTACAAAATCAAATCAGGGTAACAAGGAACCCGCGAAAGGTCAAGGCGCAGTCGGCTTCCGTCTAGCTTCAGGAGCATGACATCAACTCTCGGCCCGGCTTGGAGTCGTGAAGAGGAGTTCAGGTGCCGCCCTGCCCTGGTTCCACCTCACGCAGGAGGTCGGCGTCGGTGAGGGCGGTGACCACCTCGGCCGGGCGGGGGCCGCGGCCCGTG